>CANFNL010000203.1 GCA_947448205.1 Bacteriovoracaceae bacterium | reverse complement strand
TGAGAGATGAGCCCATTAAAAAATAATCAAAAAAACTATTTCTTTTGATGGCAGCATAAATCCCAAGTGGTATTCCTAAAAGAGTCGCAAGCGTTAAGGCAACAAAACCAAGCTCAACAGTGGCCGGAAAGCGTTCGATAAATTCTGACCAAACAGAGTTATTTGAAACAATAGACATCCCAAGATTTCCATGGAGTGCATTTTTTACAAAATACCAAAATTGTACTGGGATACTTTTGTCAAGGCCCAGGGCTTTTTTCATTTCTAGATAGCGAAGCGGATCAACTCCTCGCTCGCCAACAAGATTCATAACAGGATCACCTGGAATAAGTCTGATTAAAAAAAAGCAAACTAGGCTTATACCAAGAAGTGTCGGCACGAGATCAAATAATTTTTTTAAAAAAAACTTCATTTTAAAATTATTTATTCAACTGAGACATTGATAAAAATATCGTGACCAAGTGGATCAATCTTATAACCATTAATATTTTTTGCCATAGCTTTAAAAACAGTTGAATGAGCAATTGTTACCCAGGGAGCTTGATCTTTAAAGATGACTTGAGCTTGTTTATAAAGAGCAGTTCTCTTTTTTAAATCGGGAGTTGTTTTGGCAGCTACAATAGCAGCATTAAATTTTTGGTCACACCATTTTGAATAATTGCTACCAGAAGTAACTGATCCACAACCGAGGAGAGTATTGAGAAAATTATCAGGATCACCATTGTCGCCAGTCCATCCCATCTGTAACATTTGGTGTTCACCAAGACTTGATTTTTTTAAATAAGTTGGCCAATCAAAAGTTAACAGCTTTACCTTAATTCCCACTTTTGCTAAGTCTGCTTGCATAAGCTCACCCATTTTTTTTCCATTTGGGTTGTAGGGACGAGAAACGGGAAGTGTCCACATTTCTGTTTCGAAGCCATTGGCAAAGCCTGCTTTAATTAATAGTTCTTTGGCTTTTTCTGGAGAGTATTCATAATCTTTTACTGAATCGTTATAAGACCAAATAGTGGGAGGAATTGGATTTTTAGCCACTGTAGCATTTCCCATATAGATAGCATCGATGTAAGATTTTTTATTAAGTGCAAGATTAACGGCTCGTCTTACTAAAACATTGTCAAATGGCTTTTTGGTTACATTCATAGAAAGATAGCCGACATTTAAACCCGCATCTTGCATAACTTTTAGTGAAGCATTTTTTTTAATTACTGGGATATCTGCCGGACTTGGCTCGTTGGCAAATTGACATTCACCTGTTTTTAATTTTTGAAGGCGAACATTAGCATCTGGAGTGATGGCAAAAATAAGTTTGTCGATATTGCCGTGAGATCCCCAGTATTGTGGGTTGTTCGTAAATTTAATAACACTGTCTTTGGCGTATGATTGAAAGATAAAGGCACCAGTACCAATTGGATTGGAATCCATTTCAGCTTTTTTGTTGGATGCAATTAATTTAGTGCCGTATTCCTCAGAAAGTATGCTCATAAAACTCATCGCCATATTGGCTAGAAAAGGAGCTTCAGGTGAATTGAGAGTTATTTGAACTTTATAGGGATCTAGAATTTTTACATCTTTTATCAGCTTTCCCATCTCCATTCCATCAAAGTATTCGTATTTGCCTCCACTAATCAAATGATATGGGTGGTTAGCAAGTCTTTGTCGATCGATAGAAAAAACAACATCACTGGCATTAAAATCTCGCGTTGGTGTGAAGTATTTAGTTGTATGAAATTTTACACCGTGGCGAAGCACGAAGGTGTAGACAAGTTTATCTTTTGAAATCTCCCAAGATGTCGCAAGTGAAGGTATTATCTTAGTTGATCCTTCAAGAAATCCAACCAAAGTATTATAGATAGTTGGGGCCGTTGCATTGGTCGATGTTCCATCAGTCACTAATTGTGGATTAAAAGAGCTGGGAGAGCCCTCAGAGCAATAAACAAAGTTTTTTGCTTGGGCGTAGTTTGTAAAACTTAAAAATATTAAGAGGGTAACTAAAAGTGATTTCTTCATAACAGAGGCCTTATATATAATGTTGATTTATTTAACTTTTTCAGCTCTAAATTGTTTAATACCCAAAGCCTTTTGACAATTAATCTTTTGAGTCTTTTGAATCTTTTGATCCAGATATTAGATAGTTAAAATTAGACTGTCGATTTTTATTGATAATATTTAGGGAAAACTAATTTAATTGAGTACTTGAATATTCCGATCGGGTACTATGGTTTTTTATTTAAAAAATTTGAGTCTTGCTAAAAAATTAACTTTTTTAACTTTAGTGATAACTCTCGTAAGTTCAATTGCAATACTTGTTTGTTCTTATTATTTTATTGGAAAACTTAATTGGCACAATTTAGAGGATGAATTAAAAGCCGCTCAATCTGTTGTAGAGCATGTCTACATTGAACCACTTTGGAGTTTTGATCAAAAGCAAATTAATGAAATATCTAATTCATTTCTTGAAGATGAGAGTTCGGCCCAAGTTATTTATATAAAAGTTCAAGACAGCAAAGGGGAAATTCTCTATCAAAAGCATAAAGATCAAAGTTTCATTCAGAGTAACGAAATTCCGATTACAAATGATTTCACAAAAATTATGTCAACTAAAATAAAAAAGGATAATACCATTCTCGGAGAAGTAACTCTAGGTTATTCCACTGAAAAGCAAATGGTTAAGTATAAAACAATCTTAGCAAATATTTTTTTAGCCTCTTTTTTTCTGATCATGATGACTTGTATTTGTGTTTATTTTTTCTTTAATAAAATTCTCACTAAGCCTCTAGATAAAATACTAGAGCATGTCGAATTATTAAAAAACGAAAAATATGAAGTGAGGTATTACTCTGATCTCTCGAAAGAAATGGAGTTGATTTCATCTGCTATTAATTTGTCTTCCGTAATTGCCGAATTTCCCCAAAGTGTACCAGCCTAATTTCCACGTAAGTGTACCACTTGTTAAGTTAGTCGCCGGTTAATAATTTTTGCAATTTCCACTGGTACACTATGCTTTGTCAACGCCCTTCTTTTTTCTATACGATTC
>CANFNL010000202.1 GCA_947448205.1 Bacteriovoracaceae bacterium | reverse complement strand
TGGAAGGGCCATATCTCCTTCGGCTATTTTGGCAAGAGACAAAGAACAAGTCATTGCCCTTTCTGAGTGGCTTCGAAGTGATGAGAATTCGGGCACTATTGATCAGGTTGTTTCACTCCACGATTTAGTTCCTCCAGATATGAAAAAGAGAGCAGAGAGAATCGCTAAAATTCGCTCTTATGTTTATCAGATAGACCCCAAGGAATTAGAAGAGAAATCAGGAATTTCTAAAGAAGTAATCTACAAATGGCTGGAGACACCAATGTATGATCGCTCGATTATTCCAAAGGCCATCAATGATAATTTTGGGGAGGAAGGAAATATCATTATCGTTTTCCCTAAAGAAAAGCAGGGTAATTATAATAGTATTACTCGATATGCTAATACTTTGACAGAGGCTAAAAAAGAATTTCCTGGTATGGAAGTTGGCAGCGATACTCTCGTTTTTGCAGAAATTTTAAAACATATTATTGAAGACGGAAAACTCGTATTGGCCCTTTTTCTCATTGGTGCATTTTTAATTTTTTGGTTGGATTTTAAAAAAATTCGAGATGCGGCACTCTTGGAAATACAACTGCTTTTTTGTGTCTTAATTCTTGTAGCCCTAATGGGGCTATTTAATGTTCCCTTTACTATCTTGAATGTAGCAATGATTCCAGAAGTCTTAGCTGCAGGAATCGACATGGGGGTTCATATGCGACACCGAGAAAAAGAAGGTCATTCTTCCTATGAAAGTGCTCGCTTGATCTCAAGGGCGGTACAATTGGGTGCTTTTACTTCCGTAGTTGGCTTTGGGTCGCTTCTTTTTGCTAGCTCAAAAATGCTTCAAGGAATCGCCATGATCTCAATTCTTGGACAGGTTTCATCGTATTTTGTTTGTATGTTTGCTTTTCCTTTAATTAGAGATTGGTTTAACAAGCATTACCGAGAAACTAATTAATGAACTGAATGCTCTTCAAACCAATTATCACTAGGGAGTTTAGACCAATTTGCCAATTGTTCGCGGCTAAAAGTTGTTAAATTATTTAATGAAATTTCTAAAGTGATTAGATTTTTATCGTATTCGTTACAGTCCGTTGGAATTTGCAATGGATCCCCATACGCTACGATTAATTTAGCAAACGGCTTTGGAAGCTGAAAATTATCCCAACTATTGAATTGCCAAAAAGAATTTGAAACAACTGCATAAGGAACAAGTACGGCTTGTGATTTTTTTGCCATATCTATTATACCTGGCTTAACTTTGAAAGCTGGTCCCTTTGGACCATCAACGGTAACAGCACCTGGACGACCCAATTTGAGATGCTCAATCATTTCATCCTTGGCCACAGCTCCACCCTTGTCGACACCTGCTTTTTTAGAGCTTCCACGCACAACAAGATGACCTAATTTTTTACAAGTATAAGCGACAAGTGTGGCATCTTTAGATTTAGAAATGATAACTATATGGGGAAGACCAGTTTGGGCCAATATTCCTCCAAAGAGGTTTTGGTGCCAGATGGCAAAAATATAATTTTGCTTTTTTTTAGCCAAGGAAATCAATTTATCATTGCCCACATAGCGATAGCGATAAGTGAGTTGAAAAACTCGAACGAGACCGTAAATAAGTAGGGATGTCATTTTAGTCATTGGGAAATTATAGATTACAATTGTTAAAATGTATATTCAACCAAATCACTTCTAAAAGTCTCTAATTGTTTTTTAAGGACTTCTTCAAATTCAGCTTTTTCTATTTTAGCTAATTGGCTAAATTTTGAATTCTTAATTTCACATACTAAGTCATAGGGTAAATACTCAACTAAAGTCTCTAAGGCATCGGGCAGAGAATCTATCATTCCTCGATAGGCTCTGATGTAACCAAAGGCTTTATCTTGGCGTTTAAAGCCTTCAAAAAGGGCACAGATTATTTCAGCTTTGTCTCTAAGACTTAAGTCGCTGCTCGTGCCAAGAGTGGCTCCCCACTCATCCATAAAGGGTCCAACAGGAACTAAGTAGCGTGATGAAGTTCGCAAGCACCTTGGTTGTCTCAGAGACATATGCCGATGATTTTCAACTGAGAGAAATTCTTTATTCACAAGTCCCGAGAAGACTAGTACTGGAGAGTAGGATTCATTAATTTTATGACCAAGTTTGTAAATTCTTTTTTTAAAGACGTCGTCATCACTCATTTGCCATTGATCTATCACGCGATCGAGATCCCCAAAGTTGTGGGCCATCAGGGCAGTTGATCGCAAAAAGTTGATATGATCTCTTCTATTTTGTAGCTCTAAAAGTAATTTCTCTTCTTTATTAATTTCCGCTAATATAACCTCGGCAACGAGTTCAGCAATTGAGTCGCGTTTATTTTTTTTAAGGGCACAATAAGCACCAATGGCCACACTTAACCATGTGCCTTCATGAGTGCTCATTACTTGATTATTTGATAAGTTGTATGATTTTCTATTGGTCACTTGAGTATAATCCCAACTCCAGGCAGCAATGGTGAGCTTTGCCATTTTTTCGATATGACTTCCAATTTCTCCATGGCGCCATAAACCTTCTCTGATTTGATTATCGACATCAGTTGGTACAAATGTTCCGGCAGTCGCCCAGTGAGCTGAAAGACAAATAGAAAAATATTCTGTTAGATCGATATTTTTTAGCTGGTTGAGGTTTTTTTTGTAGAATAAAAGCTTTGCTAGATACGCCCTTTGATTTCCACTAGTCTCCAGTTCGCCTTGAAATAAAAAAGGTACTGTATTTTCAACATGTTTTAACAGAATATTAGGTGCTATTCCGTTAAGAGTTAATCCTGATTGTAGTTGTTTTTTTGCCATAGCTATTATCAATCTTAAACTGTTTTTTACTATTTGCATATTATGATCGAATGTCTAATTGATAGATAAGCTAGAAAGATGGCTATAAAAGGACAATCGACCTATAGTCTTAATTAGGACTGATCCTTTTGAGGAAATATTCTTATGAATCATGAAGAAATAAAAAATAAAATTATAAAAGCCTATAACGTGCTTAATGCCAACACTCTTAATTCGCTAGATGAT
>CANFNL010000201.1 GCA_947448205.1 Bacteriovoracaceae bacterium | reverse complement strand
ATGAAAAATGGGAAGCTTATTTTGGAGAATGGCCGATAAAGCTAATCAAAATAGATCAGATTCAAAAAAAAGCAGCATAGACCGATTAGGACAAAGTCGCTTGGTACCTAACCGGTCAATTTAGCGCGGTAATGTCATGTCTCTTTATCATTTTCATTCATTTATCCAAAGCGATCGCTTCCTCATGGACAACATAGAAAACCTTAGAAATTTAAGTTAAACTACTAATAATATTGTGATATTCAATGATGGGTTGTTAAATGTGATGTTGCACATTTGGCACCCTAGAAGTTCTTTTCTCGGGCACTATTTTTTCTATATTCTTTGGTATCAAACATTTATCCCACAATCTCAAGCTGTCATCCCCATCGCCAACAAACCATTAAATTTACTTTCGATAGAGCTTTAATTTTGCTTAGACGGGCAAAATTCTTGGTGTCGAAACAAAAGCAATTTGCTAGAAAGGTATATTATCAAGGAGATCATTATGCGCTCATCTATCGTTTTTTTAAGTTTTCTTATGACTTTAGCTACCACTGCCTTTGCTCAAGTAGAAAGTTTTAAAACTGTCGACTATGTCGATCGCGATCGTTTTATGGGGGCTTGGTATGTGCAAGCAGGTCGATTTACTCCTCTTGAAAAAGATGTCACAAATGCTCTCGAAAAATACACATGGAATAATGAAAAGAAGAGTATCAAGATTGATTTTAGCTACAATCAAGGAAGTTTTCAAGGTCCTGTTAAAAAAATTCCACAAACGGGATACATTCAAGATAAAACCAATGCTCATTGGAAAATTTCTCCACTCTGGCCTTTGAAATTTGATTACCTAATTGTTGCTCTTGATCCAGACTACCAGTGGACAGCTATTGGTGTTCCCAGCCAAAAATATCTTTGGGTCATGACTCGCGAGGCGCAGTTTCCTAAAGAGCGCTTAGAGCAAGTCTTAAAAGAAATCGAAGCAGTAGGTTATCCGGTAGACAATCTTACTATAGTTCCCCAACAAAAAAGATAAATTGAGTAGATCTTTATGAAAATAAAGATCTATTTTTTTTAAATAGCAATTCCCTATCGGCCGGGTAGGTATCTTGGTCCAGTGAAGAAGCACTAATTATACATCAACAAATCGAAGGTCCTCACTTGCTGGCACCCCATGCGTCTTATTTTTTTCTTGCACGATTTTTTTAGATATAGTTGTTTTTCGATTTAAGACAGCAGTTTTCATTTTTGGTTTCAAGTTAATTACTTTTGCACTAACATGATTTTCTTGCTCTCTTCCATTAATAGTTTTAGTCAAATTGACAATGAGCTCTTTCAATGAATGGGCTTCGCTAGATAATGCCTCAGCTGCATTGGCCGATTCTGCTGCGTTTGAAGTGTTTTGTTGAGTAACCTGATCAAGCTGAGCAACTGCTTTAGTTATTTCACGTATTCCCTGAGATTGCTCTTGGCTTGCAGAAGAAATTTCTGTAACGGACTTAGATACGTTTGCTACTGAATTAACAATCTCATTTAAAATCCCTCCACACTCATTTGCTATCCGAGTTCCGATTTCAACATTAGAACTTCCTTCACGGATTAATTTTCCAATTTCAGCCTGAGAGTTTTTAACAATATCTTCAACTTTTTTAACACTACTCTCAAGCATAGTTGTAATTTCAACAGCTGCAGTACCACTCATTGAGGCCAGATTTCCTACTTCTTCTGCAACAACAGCAAAACCTTTCCCCTGTTCGCCGGCCCTCGCCGCTTCAACAGATGCATTAAAAGAGAGAAGCTTAGTTTGAAAAACAATGTCATTAATAACTTTAGTTTTAGTACCAATTTCGCTAATAATTCTGATAATCTCTTCCATTTCTTTATTACTTTTATTGACTTGCCCCATAATGCTGTTGTTGCTCGAATCAATTTTAGCAATGGCCTTAATCATATCTTCAACTGATTCTTTTCCTTTCTCTGCAAATTCTAAACTTTTTTGTGATGTAACAGTCGATTGTTTTGCATTAGCAGAGTTAGAACTAATCATTGAGCTTATTTCTTCAATAGATGCTGAAGTCTCTTGCAATGATGCTGCTTGTTCGGTGCTGGCCTGAGAAAGTTCTTCAGAAGCTGATGCGATCTGAGTAGCTGTACTACTTACTTGCGAGCTAGATCTTTCAAGTTCAGTCGAGATCAATGAAATCGATTTGACTGCAGAGGAAATAATTTTCCAAAGTAAGAGAAATCCTACGATTACCGAAACTCCCAACCCTAGACTAACCCAAAGAAAAGTTGCTTTTGCTGAAGCCTTACTGTTTGCTTGTCGCTTAATATTTAACTCTTCTTCCATTTGGGAAGCATCGCTGATAATTTTTCTAAAACCATCCATCGCCAATTTTCCAAGTCCATCTTTTAGTATGCTCTCAAATTCTAATAATGTTATTTTTTTACTATCAAAATCCCTTCTAGCCTTCATCTCTTTGTTTTCAGCTATAGCAAGCCACTTACTCTTTAATGCAGCTGCCTCAATAAGTCGCTGAACTTGAGTAGGGTTATCACTAACTGTTACTTTTAATTTTTGAAGCTCGGCATCAAACTTACCTTTTGCGCCTATAAAAGGCTCTAGAAACTTTTCATCTCCACTCATCAAATAGCCCCGTTCTCCAGTTTCCATATCAATCATCAAGCTTTGAAGTTTAATAAATGATGCAATCACTTCATCTGTATGTACGACCCAACCAAATGACTTATCCATATCCGAAACATTATAATAAACAACACCCGCAACAACACCTGTAAAGAGAGCAGAAATTAGCGCCGATAAAATAATTTTTGCTTTTAATGATATTGAGTTCATGACAAATCCTTCTGTTTAATTGTGATTCTTCAAAATCGGACTATAAAGACAATAGCTTGACTCAAATTAACTTAAGCTAACACTTGTAAGCATGAGAAAACAAATGTGTTTTACCAATTATGATTTTAAATTAGAACAACCAAGGCTTGTGTAGTTAATAACGTTTTTGACAACTTTTAATTAATTTAATAAAAGTTTCGCCCATCTTAATGAGGCAGATAATT
>CANFNL010000200.1 GCA_947448205.1 Bacteriovoracaceae bacterium | reverse complement strand
ATGAGTCTTGCTGAAGGCGGACACTTAACTCATGGATCCCCTGTTAATTTTTCAGGAAAACTTTTTAAGTTTTCCTCTTATGGATTAAATCCAAATACTGAAAGACTTGATTACGATATGATTCGTGATCAAGCAAAATCACTAAAACCAAAACTTATTGTGGCCGGTGCTTCTGCCTATGCTCGCGAAATTGATTTTAAAATTTTTAGAGAAATCGCTGATGAAGTTGGTGCACTCTTTCTGGTTGATATGGCCCATATCGCAGGCTTAGTGGCAGCTGGAGTTCACAACTCTCCCATTCCCTATGCTCATGTGACAACGTCGACAACTCATAAAACTTTACGTGGACCAAGGGGCGGATTGATCCTAACCAACGAAGAAGAATTATTTAAAAAATTAAATTCAAATATTTTTCCAGGTATTCAAGGTGGACCACTTGAACATATCATTGCTGCTAAAGCTGTCGCCTTTAAAGAAGCCCTAGATCCAAGCTTTGTCACTTATCAAAAACAAGTAGTGGCCAATTCTAAAGCCCTAGCATCAGCTTTAATGAGTAAAGGCATTGAACTAGTTACTGGTGGAACAGATAATCATTTAGTCTTGGTAAAAACTGACTCTGTTGGTCTTTCAGGTAAAGAGGCGGAAAAGGCACTTGAGCACGCTGGAATTACTTGTAATAAAAACATGATTCCAAATGATAAACGTTCTCCTTTTGTAACAAGTGGAGTGCGCTTAGGAACTCCTGCAATTACCACTAGAGGATTACAAGCTGAGCACATGAATCACTTAGCCAATTGGATTCATGGTGCGCTTACCAACCACACTAATGAAGTGGAATTAAAAAAAATAAAAGCTTCTGTTTTAGAGCTTTGTAAAAACTTTCCGGTTTATAAATAAAATGTACTGCCCAAGTTGTAATACTCAAGATACCAGAGTTATAGATTCGAGAATGCTTCTCGAAGAAAACTCTGTGCGCCGTCGTCGAAAATGTGATGCCTGCGAAATGCGCTTTACGACGTATGAGAAAATACAAATTCAAATGCCATTAATTGTCAAAAAAGATGGCCGCAGAGAAAATTATAATCGTGAAAAAATAATGAAAGGCTTAAAAAAAGCCTGCCAAAAAAGACCAATCTCTATCGATGATATAAATTTATTAATAACTGGAGTTGAGCGCTCACTATTAGAGATCTCTCAAACTGAAGTAAAGGCTCATGACCTAGGTGATATCATTATGGATCACTTAAAAAAACTAGACCCTGTCTCTTATGTTCGTTTTGCGTCTTTCTATTGGGACTATCGCGATATTGAGGACTTTATGCTAGGCCTTAGAAAAAATCTCCATTCAAACAAATCATTAAATGATAAAGGTGACAAACGTGAATACCAATAAGCCCCAAAAAAGATCAGTTGGAAGAGAATATGCTTTTAAGTTCATTTACAAGCACTTACTCTCAGATTTCATCAGAGAAAAAAACCTAATCATCAGTGACAATACAGCTTTTGAAGAAGCATTAAAACTCTTTGATGAATCTTATTACGAAGAGGACATCGAACATCCCGATAATGTCATTGATGCTCATACTAAAAAGTTTGCTCGCGACCTTATTTTAGGATCATTAAGACACGAAGAAGAACATTCTGAATTAATTGAAAAATACTTATCAAGTGGCACGCTTCAAAAGGTAGACCGAATGAATTTATCTGTGCTTCTCTTAGGATGTTTTGAAATCTTAAATGACCCTAACACCTCTGCCAATGTTTACATTAATGAGTACATAAATATCGCTAAAAAATATTGCCCAAATGATTCTCAAGGTTTTATCAATAGCGTTTTAGACAAAATTGCAAAAGCACATGCCGGCTAAACTACCAAATTCGCTAAAAAATGTTATTGATCAATTCACGCCTGATGTTCGAGGTGTCCTTTGGATCACCCAAGAAGAATTATCCCAAACTCTTTTAGGATTTGATGAGTTAAATTATCTTTTTGATGGACTGCTTTCCCAATTTATTTATGGCCAAGTTGTAAATCAAGTTCTTTTAAATGCTAATATTTTCTTTACTCAAAATTTTAATCAAACGCTTTTTTTAGCTCATATAAAAGTGAACATTAATATTAAGAGTAACATAGATGAGCAACTCGCCCTACTAGCTGAAAGTTCCAATAAAAATAATAAAATTATTGTTTACGATACAACTGATAAGATTAGGATAGCTGAACTTACAGAACGCTATCCTAGATTTGATTTTATCTCGTTAAGTCTTTAAGGCAGAGCGCTGATATAAGTCACCCACGATTCACAATTTTCTACATTTTTTGCGCGCTTAAAGACACCGTTACCGCTACCTTCTTTATCTTCGCCTTCCCAATAAATTGTAGTTTCTCTAAAGCCCGCATCTTTTAAAACATCTTGAAGCTCTCTGGCATCCCACATACGCCAATCATATGTAAAAACTTTTTCGTGCTTTACACCATCTTTATGAGTTTTAAAATGAATGTGATAAAGAACATCTGAAGTCAGTGGATTATAAAAATCACAATCCCAATAGTAAGTATGGTCTTTGTGTTTAGCTGATTCTTCTAGTAGTTGACGTGCTTGTGTCCCCCCAAAAAGATCGATAAAGAAAGCACCATCTTTTTTTAAGTGCTTTCTCACCTTAGAGAAATATTTAACGAGCATAGCCCGCTCTTTAAAAAGAAAATAAGAAAAATTGAAGGCAACAACAACGTCGGCCTTAAAATCATAGTCGGCCATAACATTGCCGAGAATATATTCCATTCTTTTTTGTTGTTCATCTTTAAGCTTGAATAAATGATTTTCAACACCGTATGAAATTGGCTCCATATCGAGGTCAATTCCATGTGCCTTATGCTTTGGGCTTTGAGCTACCCAGGCACATGCCATAGCTCCTGTTCCACAAAAATCTTCCCTTAAAACTAAGGGCAACTTTCCAAAGAGTTTTTTATATTCCCGATTGATAAAACCAATGTCTGATTTTGGATTTTGCACTGAAGCTTCATAAAGAGCATACTTTTCATCGCGAGATAATTTTTTAGCCATGAATAATTTCCTATTTCAGTTAATAGTCTCGATAAGACT
>CANFNL010000199.1 GCA_947448205.1 Bacteriovoracaceae bacterium | reverse complement strand
GGAACTGTTAATACTATTATCCAAAGATTAGCAGGAACTGATGTGGGGCTTTTGGTAATTCCAGGTGGAACAGCAAATGATTTTGCTCAAATGATTGGATCTTCATCAAATATAAAAAGAATTTCACAAACTATACGTCAAAATATTAGAAAAAAAATCGATTTAATTTCGATTAATGGTACTTTTATGGCAACTAATGGAGGAATTGGTTTTGCCTCTGAAGTGGCAAGCGAAGTTAACGAATTACGAAAAGAACATCCTCATTTTAAGAAATTGATGCGGGTTTTAGGAAAAAATATCTATTCAATTTTATTAGCTAAAAAACTTTTACTTAAGAATATAACAACATATAAGTTAAAAATTGAAACCGAATATTTTAATGAAATTGTATTTTCTCCGCTTGTTTTGATTAATAATCAACCTGTTTTGGGAGGTAGTTTTGAGGTCGCTCGAAACACCAATCATCAAGATGGAAAATTTAATTTAACAATTTTTAAACATTCAAATCGATTGGAACTTATTCAATGCTTAATTAAAATTATGAGTGGTTCATTTCCTTATGATGATAAAAACATTATCAGTATGGAAATTGAAGAAGCAAAAATACAACTATTAGATTCGAGTCATCCAATAGCATTTTTCGGTGATGGAGAAATATTTCAAAACGGCTTCGAGTGGAATATTAAAATTTTACCACAATCTCTAAATGTTTTTTCACCAAATGATCAAAAAGACTTATCAAATCTCTGCACCCAGGTAACTTTAATGTAGGTTGTAAAAATGAATTTATTTATAACTGGCGCTAGTGGGTTTCTTGGAAAACATCTAATCAATGAGTTAGTTGATCATTATGAAACCATATATGTACTAACTAGAAAAACTGAAATCAAAGAGTTTGAAAAATATAAAAATATCTTTTTGCTAAAAGGTGATATCACTAATCCAAATATTTTTGAAGATTTAAAAAATCTTAATTTAGTAGCGGAGAATTGTCAGCACATTATCCATGCAGCTGCTCTTTATGAAATGAATGCTTTTCATGAAGATTGTTATTTACAGAACGTTGTTGGGACTCAAAATATTATCTACTTGGCAAGAACATGCAAAAAGCTCAATTCTTTGTATTATATTTCAACCATTGCAGTAGCGGATAATTCAATACATTTTCTTGAAGAAAATTCATTGCCTAAAGGACTAAAATTTAACGATCATTATTCAAAAACAAAATATCTTGCAGAAAAAATGCTTCGAGATCATTTTCATTTATTGAATTGTAATCTAAGAATTATACGTCCCGGAATTATAGTTGGTGATTCAAAAACTGGAAAAATAGATAAAGTGGATGGCCCTTATTTTTTTATCAATGCTATCAAAAAATATCAAAAGTATTTGAGTTCGATCGCTATTGTGCCGCTCAGTTTTAACCCCCTCACACGGATTCCAATGATTCCCGTTGATCATTGTGCAAATTTGATTTCCTTAATAATTAAACGAGATAATTCCTCACAATATATTAAAACATTTCATTTGATATCTGATGAAATCCCTACGATACAAGATTTTCTAGAGGATTTATGTCGGATATATAATCTTAAAATTAAATTTTTTCCTATTTCAGCTAATTTAATTTCCAATACCATATTCAAAGCGATGGGGATACCTGAGGAAGTGATTCCGTTTATGTTTTCTAAAATTACTTACGATAAGACTCTTACCAATAATGAGTTGCCAGAGATTTTCTTGAGTAAATATTCTCAGTATAAAAAATCTCTATTAAAAAAGTAAAAATTTATGAAATACATTTTGTCTCTGGCTTTTGCACAAAATGATTATAATTTTGATGAGGAAATTGATTTTTTTGGTGAGAAATATCGAATAACTCAGTTTTCCACTGATTTTGATCTGGACTTAACAGAAAGTATTATTAAAAAATATGATGGACATTGTGATGTCATTTGTATTTCAGGCCTTCCTCAAAAAATTAAATTTAAAAAAGGTTTTTTCTTTCATCCTGATGCCTATCGTATCGTATCAGCTGCAAAGGTTACACCAGTCGTAGATGGTCAAATTATCAAAGATGTCTACATCCCTTATGCATTAAGACTGTTTTTCTTGAAGAATCCTCAATTCATTTTCAAAAAGAAAATCGGGTTTTACTCAGGTGCACTTCAAAAGCAATACGTTGAAGTTTTAGAAGATTTGGACAATAAAATAATAATGGCAGATCCTTACTTTTTGTTAAAAATGCCATTTGTCTTACATGGATCCAAATCACTTGATAAATTTTTGAAAGCATTGACTCCCTTATTCCAAAGAATGAAATTAAAGAAATCCAGTGTTCCAGATTTTGATGTTGGCAAACGAAAAAGCAATCGAGCTCTCAATGAGTTTTTAACCTGTGATGTGTTGGTCGGTAATGAGGCTAATATTAATTTTTTGGATCTTTCTCATTTAATTGGGAAGTCATTAATTATTGATCTAGTAACTCCAAATTTTGAACAAAAATTAATACATTCTGGATTAAAAGAAGCCTTAGTTTGTTTACCTCAATTATCCATTTACCCAAAAGTGAATTATTCAATTTTAGAAGGTATTGTACAAATAAAAAAAGGTGAAGGATTATCTGTTTGTGAAGATGATGTAATTCAATTGGTAAATGATTTAAAGCTAGAACCTGAATTGAAAGTATTTAATCCTGATATAAAAGAGGTTATTACTTTTTCATTTGTCATTCACCCTTTAAGTCATGGAGATTTATTTAAACACCCATTTTTTAGGTATTTTGATCCAAAATCAAAAAAAATTGGAAGATTTATTGAAGAGGCAATATCGTATTCTCCTGGTTTTTTTTGGGGAAAAATTGATGGAATTGTCAGTGAAAAAAATGGGCAAAAAGTTGAAGGATTAATTTATACGGTCACGGAAACTCCTAAAAAATTACTGGAAGCCGATGCAGAGGTTATCTACAAAAAAATTTTGAAATTGTGTGAGCAAGCTTTTGATCGCGGCTCTAAGATTATGGGGCTAGGGGCTTATACAAAAATAGTTGGAGATGCTGGAGTGACGATTAATCGTTTGAGTCCTATTCCTGTAACAACAGGAAACTCACTATCAGCAG
>CANFNL010000198.1 GCA_947448205.1 Bacteriovoracaceae bacterium | reverse complement strand
TGAAAGCGCAACGGTAGTTTTATCAATGATAAATGATTGGTTTGAAGATTATAATAGAACTGCACCTCATTCGGCCCTTGGCATGAAGAGCCCGATTGAGTATCTTTTAAGTATTAAAAACGGGTAGCCTCAAACGGGGTCCAATACATAACTCATTGGGACTCTTACTTCTTTTATCCTAATGGCAGGAAGTAGATCATCTATTATTTGTGTTACCTGATCAATATTCTCTTTGAATACTTTTTGATTTAGTAAAATAAAATGACTTTGACCACTATCTGCTTTCTTGTTTAAAAAGAGTATAAGATTTGTAGGTTCATCAAAATGATAATTCTTTTTGCAACTTGCCTCACCACTTAGGCAAATCAAGTTTTTTGAAGTAAAGGCTAAAAAATCTCTAATTGGTGTTAAGTCTACATCAGGTGAAAGGGCCGTGCGTTTAAGGTTTTGTCCTATTGCAAAGAACCATTCCGCATTATTCTCATGAAGGATATCGACAAATCTGTAGTCTGATTGAAGCACACTATAAGTACTATTAACTAAGCCAGAATCTTTCAAGAATTCAACTACTATGTCCAGTCCTTGAGTTGTGCTTGTTTTGTCCCCCCCAATTAATGGACTAGGTAATTTATCAAAAAGAATTGTCTGAAAAATTTGAAATAAATCATTTAAAGCAAGATAAGCCGTATTTTTTTGAGGATCTGTGGTCGAATTTAATTTGGTTGTTAAAAAAAACAATGCCGTATTGATTGGTTTAATCGCATCAATTAATTTCACATTACTAGGGAAATAATTTTTAAGAGTTGGCCAATAATCAATTATTTTATCCAATGCTAAGAAAAATTGAAATATATTATTATCTGCGTAACGCTGAGAAAGTTGATCAAAGCCTTCTTTTTTGAAAACAAATTCCGGAGTTCCAAGATAAGAGCCAACAACCATCAATCTAGCGAGTGTATCTTCAACTAAACGAGTTTCATCATAGTTTAATCCTGCAACCCAATCTATGGTATTCTCGAAAAGATTTTGTTTCTCTCCATTTGGCACTTTTCTTATTTTATCTAAAATGCTCTGAGCCGCAATTGTAGCCGTTGGTAAATCAAAACCAGCAAGTAATGCTCGATCAACTCTTTTAAAATCTTCACGATTTATAAAATTATCAAAATCCAACCGAGTCCTGCCAATTCGATCGCGAATAACACGTGCTGTATTACTCCATGTAGTCATTACTGTCATGTCACTTAAAATTTTTCCATTATGTTTTAATAAAGCTTCATCTTTTAAGGGGAGCAGTTGAACTTTCTGTGCCGCAATTGCTGAAGACCCAACAAGTGTTTGTTCAAAAGTTTTTAAAAAATCACCATATTGGAGTCTTTTGTCCAAGTTTCGCCCATTATTTACATCTGATAAGGCATCATAGACATTCAAGGAATTGAGAGTCATTCTAATATCACTGTCTGACATCTTTTTACCACAGCGAATTCCTGGAATCTTAATACATTTTTGAAGTAATTTTTTTCGTGAAACAACATCTGAGTTGTAATCATCTCCATGAACAATGGCATTTAAAAATGCAACTCCTAAATAATTATTTCCAAAACGCACTTCACGTATAACCGACTCTATCCTCTCTAAAGATGTAACTGATTCTTCTGATGCCTTACCTGCTTCATTTACAAAATTCACTTTGATGTTATTTACAGGAAAAGACTTATCACTTGTATCATACATATAGCGAAAAGTTTCTTTTAGGCTTAAGCGGTATTTCTTGGTCTGCTTTCCATTTAGTGGAATATCGATTCCTTCTCCTGACTTGGCCGCCTTAAGTAGCAATGAGACTGGTGAGCCTTGCTGTTTCTCCCATGCATTTTGCATTAAAAAGAGAATGTCATTTCCATATTGCTTGACGATTTCTTTACTCGGACACGGATTAGGAGCAATAAATTGATTAATTACTTTTTGGCAATCATAATTTGGATCATATCCCCCTAATGAGCGGGATTGAGCTTTTGCTAATTCACCTGTCTTAACCCAGTCCCCATATTCTAAAGAGAGCTTACCAAGATTGTTGATCACTGTTTTGGAATAAGAAAAATTATCAACTCTGGTGAATGATTTTACGAGTGCATTCCGATGAAGTATGTTGTTATTAGCACTTACGTTCGCTAGAGATGAAAGCCATTCAATATTCTTATCTATCAAAGGTGCTGCATTTTTTTTATTCAGGTAGTAGTTTGTTGAATTTAACAAATAACTAATACCAGATTTTGATGGCAGCGGCCCTCCGGGAGGACCGATTAAGTTATCGAGAATCTTGGTTAATCCAATCGTAGTGTTTAGCATGTAGGGACTTAATATGCCGTTTTGATCAAATAAAGAATCTTGATTGGTTTCGGCATTTTTGAATTTTAAATAAGTTTCTTCAATTGAATTTAGCCAACCAAAGAGGCGAAATGAAATATTAGCTTCTGTAACTTTTGTGCAAGCTTCAGGTAAATGGCGAACGAGTTCATAGAAACCATTTTGAACATCTGCAAACTTTTGCATACAGTCTAGAACTAGTTTAGAGTCATAATCTGGCTCATTTTCCTGATCATATTTAATTTTAAATTTATATTTTTCACTTCGTGTTCGGTTTACATAATTATCAGACTTATTATATTCAATTTCTTCTCTCGCTGCCTGATTTATTTGATTGCCATTTGATATAACTTCTAAGACTTTTAGAATTTGATCCCTTGAGAAAAATCTTTTAAAATCTAGTAGAGTTTCTTTGCCTGCAAAATTACTTAAGATATCTTGAAGAGTTAAATAAGACATTTCAGCTTTATTGCTATCACCTATCCAACTGTCACGGAGAATTGGCTGTACATCTCTAATTTCATCAAAAAACTTGGTGTAGAAATCAAACAGTAAAACATAATCAACATCTTTATCGAAATGCCTATCCAAGAAATTAAATAAAAAGTTTTTTTCCTCTAAAGTAAAAAAGTTCCAGAAATCTGCAACTCCCCTGAAGCGTTCATCGTTTTCAGCTTCCATTAACGAAGCCGTAAATTCACCTAAGGTACTATATCCTTCTTGAGGTAGTGATTTAATAACATCATAGACCAATGGATAAAAATTTCTAGTTTTT
>CANFNL010000197.1 GCA_947448205.1 Bacteriovoracaceae bacterium | reverse complement strand
TGGGCATAGTAAGATCTATAGTTCAAGCGCCGAAGAAGAATTATTTATCTCCAAGAAAAAAGTTAACAGACAAGCTTATATTTCATTTAAAATAGACCATTTATTTGGTGTTTCGATTAAAGATATTCGTGAAATTATAAATTATTCAGATGATATTATTTCAGCTCCAGGAATGCCTTCTTTTGTTAAAGGAGTCCTGAACCTTCGAGGAAAACTTATTACAATTATTGATACTCGGCTTCTTTATTCGATGGGTGAAGCAAAATTAAAATTTGAAAATTCAAAAATTCTAATCTTTGATAGTCTCGAAGAAAGTTTTGGTCTAATTGTTGATTCTGTTGAGAGTATTGTGACTATTGATGGTGATAAAAAAATGAAGATTCCAAGCCTAATGGTTCAAAAAGTCCACGATCAATTTGAAAATGATATCAAAGAAATTATTGCATTTAAGCAGTCAGAGCAAAAAGAAGGCATACTCGTTATTCTTAATATGGAGCCAGTGACTTCAAGAATTAGGCAATCTATTGCAGCCTAATTCAAAAATGCCCGAGTTGATCGGGCATTTTTGATTTGACTATAAATTATTGACCTTGTGGCCATGTTTCTGGAATTTCCCCAGATGCAAATGTCGTTGGTAGAGATTTTAGGGCCGTGGTTCTATCTACAAAAATAAATCCATCATACCTTTTTGCCAAAACAGTTGGAACATAGTTTACATGAGATTCATGAGCAGGATCATAGACTACGCCAACAGCTCTTTGGGAGAGTGGTCGATTCAAGCTACTATGAATATCGATTTGATCAAAAAATGTTGCAAATTGAGACGATTTCATATTAATGGCCGCTTGATGGAAATAATCATCGATACTACCTTTTTTGGCTTTTGGCAGATCCATTTTTTTCTCAACTCCTGCCCATGAGCTTCCTGCTGTTACTTCTCCTTGATAGGTGCCAAAGCCAAGAAGAAAAACATTTTCCACTCCATAGCGCTCTCGTGCAAGTCCTCCAAGATTTACATAGCCGTTATCCAACATATCTGTAGCATGGTAATCTCCAATATGAGTATTGTGGGCCCAAACAATGGCTTTTGCGCTCGGGCCATGGAGAGTAAGCAGATTATCAAGAGTGTCCATCATATGAGTATCGCGAACATTCCATGATTCTGCTCCACCAGTGATCATTGTACGGTAATAATTTTCAGCATTGGCGATGACCCTAGCATTTTGTTTAGCATCGAAGAGCTGTTCAAGTGAAAGATTAGAATCTTGGAGGCGGACTCTTAAAAGTGAACGAAGATTATTTGTCACTTCTTTTAAGCAGCCTTCTGGGATTTTAATTAGTGATTGGGCATAGGCTATTTCGTCACAATTATAAGATTCAAAACATTTATAAGCATCTTTCATTTTGCTTACGGCTTCTGGAGCTAAATGTTCAATGTGCTTTTTCATCTCTTCAAGAGATTCAAAAAGTGAGTAGACATCGAGTCCATAAAATTGGCCTTTATTGGATTTTCTCATCCAATTTATGAGTGGGGGAATTTCTTCATTAGCCCACATCCAGGTTGGCCAGCGGTGGAATTGATGGAGAACAGCTTCTCTAGCATCGCGACCTGTATCTCCTTTTATAAATTGATTAAGATTATTGCAATCTGGCCAATCTCCCTCAACTGCTACAAAAGAATATCCATAATCTTGAATTAACTTTTTAGATATCTCTCTTCTAATGCTATAGAATTCTTTTGTTCCATGAGTAGATTCACCAAGCATTATAATTTTATGTTTGCTTATTTTACTCAACCAAGAACTCAAGTCCTCAGCGTTTGTAAAAGGAAGTGAATTATCTTCAATCTCAGCGACAATGTCCTCTCTAACGGGAGCATTTTTACCCAGGTGAAGGGCAATGCTATTTGAAAACCAATTAAGTGCATATTCTACAACTTGCTCTAGAGTTCCTGGCTCTTCAAAAAGGTGACCAGCTTTGGGGATAAGAACTAATTGACAATTTTTCAATTTTTTTTGCGCCAATTCATTTAAGGGAATAACCGCATCATCTGCTGAGCCAACTAATAAGAGTGTGGGAGCATAAACCTTATCAAGATAGTCCATGGCCATATCGGGTCTTCCCCCTCTTGATACGATAGCGAATACATCAAGACTTTCATGGGCAGCCTGTAGAGCTGCTGCTGCACCTGTACTTGCTCCGAAATATCCTAGAGGTAAGCCTGGACAATTTCTTTTGGACCATTCGCTTGCAACAAGAAGTCTGCTCGCCATCAGGTCAATATCAAAAACATTTTTTCGATTAAGCGCTTCACTTACAGTTAGCAGATCAAATAATAAAGTAGCAAAGCCTGCTTCATTAAGTGCTTTAGCTACAAAAAGATTTCTTGGGCTCTTATGTGAGCTCCCGCCACCATGAGCAAACAGAATAATGCCTTTTGATTTAGGTGGAACCGAAAGGACTCCAGGAAGCAGAGACATTTTATCTTCTATCCAAACATCTTTTGTCACAGTCCCAGTTTTTATTTCTTGTTTATGGAGGATATGTAAAACTTCATCGTCACTGACTTGTGGAAACTTTTTGTACCACATGCCAACCGCCCACATTTCTTTTGGACTCATTAGCGAGATTACTTCATCTGCATATTTTTTTACTTCCTCTTCTGCTGATTTAGATGAGACTGGAACTGCTACAATAATTTTTTTTATCTTCTGTGTTCTAAGCCAAAGTATCGCAGAGATCATAGTAGCACCAGTTGCTAAACCATCGTCAACAACAATGACTGTTTTATCTATTAGGTTTTGGGCCGGAAGATTTTTTCGATACATTTGAGCTCTTCTACGAACTTCAGAAATTCTTTCGACAATTATGCTTTCAATTTCATTGCGATTAAGATTGTTTTCAGCAATGAGTTTTTCATTTAGTATAGGTTTCTCATCTTCAGCAACTGCTCCGATTGCAAATTCTTCATTACCGGGTGAGCCGATTTTTTTCACAATGACAATATCCAAGGTGGCATGAAGCTTAAGTGCAATTTGATGGGCGATAGGAACACCTCCTCTAGGAAGAGCGAGAATTATCGGTGAATCATCTTGATAGGGTAAGAGTTTTTCAGCTAATAATTTTCCGGCGTGATCTCTGTCTTCGAATTGGTTATTCATAGGCACATCTCCTGTTAGGATTTCTTAAT
>CANFNL010000196.1 GCA_947448205.1 Bacteriovoracaceae bacterium | reverse complement strand
TCATGGGCCCATTGGCCGACTAGCTTAATCTGGCATCAATCAAGAAAGTGGTACACTTTGGAGGAAATCGCCCTGGTACACTTTGCAGGAAATTAGGCCGGTACAGTTTGGTGGAAATTCAAGTGGTACACTTTGAGGAAATTCGGCAGAACTATTAAAAATATAATACCCTGCTAATGGATGTCCAATAGCAGGGTAATACGCTCCAGTCGTTAAATGAAAAGAAAACTAAGGAGCGAGATTTATTAACATTTTTTTGCCCTTATTCCTGACCTCCCTCTCTCTACATACTTACAAGAGATGGAGGTCAGGAAACGGGCAAGGAATAAACTAAAAAAGGAAGAATTATGAGTAAAACAAAACAATTAAAATTAAAAACAAACTTTGCAGCATGGAAATGGGAAGAGAGAGGGATTTGCAGTATGGAGGTATATGAAGAAGAAGATGGAAAAAAAGAAATTATATTATGTAATCCAGAAGGGATTGAATATTTGGGGATGTCGCCAACGAATTTTTATGAGCACTTTGCTTCAGACATCAAAAAACATTTACTACCTGATGTTCTAAATAGCGACATAACTTGGATTGATCGGCACATTTATCGGGACCCTGAAGCCTTTCCAACAATTGAATTGAAAGTTCTTATGGACTTTAACAACGGCGAATATTCAAACCCAAAATGGGTAAAGAGGTCATAATTGGAAAATAATAATTCATATTTGAACACCAAGGAACTGGCGCAAAAACTTAGCATACCTGTTAATACTATTTATTACTGGGTTGCGAAAAACAAAATCCCGCACATAAAAATCGGGAAGCATCATCGGTTTTTATACCATGAAGTCATGGATTTTTTCAGAAGAAAGACGAATGAAAGAATCAAAAAAGGAGGAAAATGAAGAAGAAATTAGAAATGAGTAGTCACAATTTGCTCAATGAATGCTATGTTAATTCTGGCATTGAGGGTTCAAATTCTCAAGGTCTGCTCTTTAATAATTTAATATGGGGAATTGATGAGGTCTGTAGCTTTACCAGATATTCTAAGGGAACTATTTATAACTTAGTATCTGAAGGCGACATACCATATAGAAAAAGACGTGGAAGGCTCTGGTTCATTCCAAATGAAGTCCTTAAATGGATAAAAGGAGAACTATGAGTAAAAAAGGTTATGTAAAAGTAAAAGGAGCCGAGGGCATTTATAAACAACAAAATTCAGGCAAATACCTTGCTATGAAAAAAATCGAAGGTAAACAATACCAAGATTCATTTGTTTCAATATTTGAAGCTAAGCAGTGGAGAAAAACCTTTGATGGGGTTTCTTATGTTTCTGTTTCAATAGACGACAGTACAAGTTCTAATTTTTCAACATTACAAGAAGTATGGGAGGTGATGCAACAGCATCACTTCCCGACTCTCGCAACTAGCACCAAAGATATTTGGATGAGGCGTTTTGAGTTATTAAAAGACTTAGGACATTTGCCAATGGATAAAATTGCTCCGTCAAAAATTACTTCATGGGTTAATAAGCATGTTGAATATTTTAAGAGTGAAGACTATCAAGGTTCAGGCAGAGGTTATGCCGGAAGATGTAATATGAATAATGAGTTGAACTTGTTCGTTACAATTTTTAATTGGTATAAAGCGAGTGAGCAATTTGAGAAAGAAGCGCTCTTGCTAACTTGTCCAATTAAAACCAAGCATCGAAAACTGGGATTCATTAAACCAGTTCCCGACAAAAGAAAGCAGATAGACCTACAAAGTGCATTTTTATTTTTTGATTATCTTACTCCGTTGTACCGTGATCTTGCGATGATGCAGTTTTATTGTGCTGGTCGTATTGGAGAAATTTGCGGAATCCAATGGAATAATATCGATTTAAAGAATAGACGAATGCTTATTAAACATTCTTCTATTTTCCACTCTACTAATAAGACGTTTCTAGAATTAAAACCTTTTCCTAAAAACAAGGACACAAGGCCGGTATTTATTACGGATGAAATTTTAGAAATTTTAAAAAAGAGAGTGGCATTTAGAGAATTAGGTAATGATTTTGTTTTTCATGTTGAGGGTAATCCAATTAATTATTGTACTGTTCAGATGAACTACCGTGATGCTCAAAGAAAAAGTGGTGTGCCATATTCTGGAACCCATATTCTTCGACATGGAATGGCAAAGCTGGCCAGACAAGTTGGTGGTGGCCTAGATGCGGTCATGGCGATGACCGGCCATAAGGACATAAAGCTTGCTGATCACTATTCAAAGAGCAACGAAGATGATCAGAGAGTATTTTCAGAAAAGATCATGGAGCATATTCGTAAGAATGTTCTGAACAAAACATCTGACGAAGCCAGCTTTGAGAATGTAGTTTCATTAAAAGGCTTCAAAAAATCTGCTAATTTGTAATAAAAGCTGGCTTGCGGCTGGCTTCGGCTGGCGTGGGCCACTTTTTTGTTGTATCGTATGAACAATTTTAAAAGGTTAGGTGTCCCATTCCCGAACTACCCGATTCATCTTTGATGAATTTAAATCATCAAGCAAATTAAGAGTTTAAGAGCTAACATTAATTTTTTTAGACTTCGTCACTTCACTATATTTCACTTTTTTTCACCCCATTTCATGAATTCAGTCGGACTAGTCGGACCCGGTCGGACTCTTAAACTCCAGTTATTTCCTGATTGACAAATATAACCCATAAGGTTATATTTTTATCATGATCAATTCTGTTGAGCTTTCAAAGAAAGCAGAAAAAGATATTTTAAAACTTCCTAACCATATCCAAAGAAAACTTCGTCTTTGGATCAATGACGTTGAACGATTGGGACTAAATGAAGTTCAAAAAATATCTGGTTATCATGACGAGCCACTTAAAGGTGAAAGAAAAGGACAGCGTTCAATTAGATTAAACATCGCTTACAGGGCCATATACACCATTAAAGAAAATGGAATAATTGAATTTGCATATGTTGAAGAGGTAAATAAACTTGACTACTAAGAAAAAAAGCAATGCTATGAAATTTTTAGATAAGGCTATTGGTTCTCCCATGACATTTGGAAGCACTCTTGAGTCTATTCGCTTATCAGATGAGATATCGCAGGTTATTTTCGCTAAAAAGCTTGGAATTTCTCAGGCTCACCTTTCTCAGATTGAAAAAGGTGTTAAGTCTGTAAGTCCAGAGAGAGCTAAAAAATTCGCTA
>CANFNL010000195.1 GCA_947448205.1 Bacteriovoracaceae bacterium | reverse complement strand
ATATTCTTCTTTTATCATAACTTTTGTTTCTTCTTCCTGAAATCTTAGTAGGTCATTGCCTAAAATTTCTTTCCAGTCAGGATTAATCTTATTAATCATTTCTAATTCAGTTTTTTCATCTTGGTAATCGTGATTGATTAAATCTCCAATCAGAATTCTATCTTCGCGAACATAGTAGTTAGTATCTGTTGGCAGCTTTTTTTTGGCATTTTTTTGTAATATCCCAAGAGGACTACTCATTGTTGCTATTTCTCTTTTAATTGTAGGAATTTTTGCTTTCTCCAATTCATTTGCAGTAGAGAGATGATTTACAATATCATTATTTTTAATTTTTTCGAAAGTTTTCCAATCTTCTTGAGCCACACTTGCCATGTTTGTTTTTACTTTACTAAAATAAGCAATTGAGAATGCTAGTATAGTTGAAAAGATAAATATCCATTTTTTTTTCATAATATTTAATCAATAATTGGTATTTGTAAGTGAATAATTTTAAAAGGTCTTGGTCCATTATAATCTGTGTCGGTAAAATCATAACCATCTATGGCATGACTTGGATCCGAGAAATAATTTGTTTTATTACTATTGACTGATTGTTTATGATAGCAGTCTTCACAATTAGTGAATCTCACTCTTAGTCGACAATCAACTATTGTTCCTGGTGGTATATGCTTTGATACTTCAAACAATAATAAATTTCCCCAATTAAGATCTGGAGCTTTACCACTTGTTGCATCGGCATAGGTTTTAGACCAGGTTGACTTAGGGTTAATTTTTGAAAAATGAGCTTGGTCTGCCCCTTTTAGAGTTCTTATAAAGCAGTCTTTTCCGTTATTGTTTTTATTTAAACATAGAGATGGATCTAGTCCCATTTTTTCTCTGAAAACATCCTGTGAGACCCATTTTGTTGAATTAAGCTCGTTTGATTGCATAAAGCATACTGGGGCAAAACTTGAGTTGTCCTGACCGGTCACAGTAGTACATGGCACGCCTCCCTCACTATCTAGAGGCCATTGGTCATCTGACATAGATAAGGGAAATCGACAAGGTTTTCCCGATGGGTCCGCATGGTTCCAATCATTGGCTAAAATTTGAATCCCGGCCATTGGTGTATTGGAGTTGTTGTAAAGATTTATAGCAATCGCCACCACTTCGCCGGGACTGACCCTTCCATTGTTATTATTAAAACCTAAATCGCTTGGGGTTTGATTAGATGGAATTTCCACTGGATTACTAGGAGTCGGTGACTCAAGAACACCTGAAGCTTGTAATTCAGCGAGACCTTTAATTATATCTTCTCTTTTATCTAGAACATAGCTAGCACTTGCATTTGGTGTCGGATCTAAGATTAATAAATTTTTTGAAATCAAAACAGATTTTTTTCTGTTGGTTGCATTAACGAGTGTATTAGTTAATGCTGGATTATTTGGGTCTGAGTTATTTCTATTCTCATTATATGTTCGAAATAAAAGTAATCCGTACTGATCTATGAGAGATTCTATTTGGTCTTTCGAGTACAGTCCTCCATTGCAGCGAGGAAGATTTTTTCCTAGATTGTAGTAGAGATTCTTTGCAAAAGTTTGCATGAACGATCTATAGGTTATCGGGTTTACAGTTTTAAACCAATCTGCCGAGCGAGAGGATATATTATTTATTTTATTTTCAGAAAGTGTACCTTCAGTTCCATTAGATTTTAAATCTCCATGCTCTGCAAGCGTTTCACTTAATAAGTGAATGATAAAATTACTAGCTTCCTTTTTAGACATTAAGCATTTATCTTGAAGATCTTGAGTCAATGCCACCATGTAATGAGATATGATCATTCCCGATGTGTGGATATCTTCATAAGCAGTAGTTTGATGATTTGGATCATATCCAATAAATTGCGGGTAACTTAATCGTTGGTCGCTAGCAGTTGAAACAATGCCGGCATGAAGTGGGTCACTTTCACTCATCGGTCTTGAGGATTCTAAAAATCTGCCTGCGGCCCATTCTGCAAAATGAGGGCGTCCATTTATGAAATAGCTATAATAATCTGAGAGTCCTTCTCCTATAGCTCCTGCTTCATCATAATTAATATTCCCCATATCTGAACGAGGTCCTATAAGTTGATTTCTAATATTGAGTTGAAGATGTTGAAAAAAATGCCCGGCTTCATGATAAATAATGGTACTGTCTTGGGCCCATTTAACTTTTTCATTTGTTGAAGTATAGCCAAAGCATAATGAATAGTTATTGCGATCAAAATAGGAGTTGTTTGGTTCATCACATTTAGCAAAGGCTACAAGCGATGTATCCATTGATTTAAAAATCCCAGGACTTGACATATATGATTTAGGAAGTGCGGTGTTGTAGAGTTGAGTGCCAAAAGTGTCATAGGCAAGCGAGTAACTATTGGTTAGGTTTGTGAAAAAATCATTAAAGATTTTATTCAAATGATAAAAAGTATTAACTTGAAGAAATTCGGCAGAGTTAGCATTGTAAACCCATTTCCCATTTGTTGTTTGTAACGGAGTAGGAGAGTCTTTACTTTCTTTGACTTCAAAACAATAGGGAACGCTTCCATCAAAATTACAAGCTGAACTGCCTTTTAAATACGCATTGGAAGTTATGTCTGCTGTGCTTAATAATTTATTGAGGTCGAATTCATCTGAAAGATTTGCATTTCTTGAAAGAATGATTGGATTATCTAAAAGAACCCTACCTTGATAAAGCCCAACAGTTGTATTTCCATTTGTGGCCGAAGATGTATCGCGAGACCTAAGGGAATTGGCCATGTCCGGCACACATGAAGTAAGCACTAATGAAATTAGTGCTAAATAGAGTAGAGTAAATCTATTTTTAGAATTATTCTGCATTATTATTTAGAAACTCCCAATCGTTGTTCATCAAAGCCTCTTGGAAGATCAAACATTCCACCCATTGCCTTAGCCAAAGAGGTGTTGTTTTGCATGTCACATGGACCTTCTGCTTGCATTCCTATTTTTTGTATTTCAGCTGCTTGATAATCTCTATTTGATTGATTATCTTTTTTAGATATGTTTGCTAAACCTGAAAATGCCTCATTTAGTGAGTCCTTTACCGTTTTATTTTCTTCTTTTAATTTGGAGAGATTCTCATTTAGAACTTTTATTTTATCTGAAAGTGCTTTCTTCTTGCTATCATCATTTTCTTCACTCAGGTCAGTTTTAGCTTTTTTTAATTCTTCATTTGCAATTT
>CANFNL010000194.1 GCA_947448205.1 Bacteriovoracaceae bacterium | reverse complement strand
TTTTGATCGTGACTTATCCTCAGGTGTTGAGGCAATTAAATATTTTAATGAACTAATCCTAAATTACCCCAATACAGAATATGTCAAAGATTCTCAATCGAGAATCAATCAAATTGAAGAAATGTTAGAGAAAAAAGAAATTTATATTGCAGATTTTTATTTTAGGACTAAAGATTTCGTGGCAGCAAAAGCGAGATATGAAGACATCCTAAAGAGCTTAAAAAATAATAATGAGCGGATTCGTATTCTCTCGCAAATCGATCTAGCACAAAATCTTATAAAACACTAAAGATTGAGGCAATAATGTACACTTCAAACAATGAACAACTTCTAAAATCAGCACGAGAATGTTTTGATAAACTCGAATATAAAAAAGCTCAAGTCGTACTAAGTGAAATCATCGAGGCAGACGACAATAATGTTGAAGCCTTTTTTCTTTTGGCAAATATTTTTCATATAAATGGAGAAATAGGTAAGGCGATTAAAGCTTTTAATAAAGTTCTAATGCTAAATCCAGAACACACGGATGCTGCGATCAGTTTGTCTGTTTTATATAATGATATCGGTCAATATGAAGAAGCTCGGAAAATATTTGAAACTGCTAATGAGAGAGTTAAAGGAAAAACGAAGGGAGCAGGACTCCTAGAAGATGTACATATTAATAAAAAATTCGCATCAAAGCATTATGAAATTGCAGATTTATATTTATCATATAATCGCTATGATGAAGCACTGTTTGAATACAATAAGGTAATAGGTCTCAATCCAGAAAACTTAGAAGCGAAAATTAAAATTGCCAAGGTTTATGCAAAAAAAGGCTTTATAGCCAAGGCCATTGAAGAGCTTCGTACATTAAAAAATGAAGAACCAAATTACGCTCCAGCGCGAATTGCACTTGGAGTGCTTCATTATGGCAATGGCAATGTTTTAGAAGCTCAATCAGAATGGGAGAAGGTGCTGCTAAAAGATCCATATCAGGCTGAAGCCAGTATGTATTTGAATCTTTCAAGAACCGCTACGGAAACTAATCTTAAAACAATATAAAAAAAGCCCTGCGAGAGGGCTTTTCTTTATAATCAATGATTAAATAACTTAAATTTTAATTTGCCTCTGGAGACTTGCTATTTGTATTGGCAGAAATATTTGAGTTCATTTGTACTACAGTTAAGCCTTGCTCGTTATTAGCAGCAGCCACATTCGTTCTTTTTGAATCATCAGAAGTATAGTTTACGATATATTTTTTAAGATCCATGTACATTTTGAATCGAACTTCAAGTTTAGAATCCTGAAGTACAATTTGTCTGGCTAATTTCGTTTTGTTGTTGATAATGATCGGTGCTTTTAAATTAGCAGACATCTCAGTCACATTTTGCGGAATAGTAAGAATGGTATAGACGCTAGCGTTTTGAAGATTTTCAAGGCTTAAGCTATTTAATTCAACCGGTAATAACTTAATCATATAATTAGGTTGAAAAATTTTTGGTTCAATTAATGGAAACGCCGTAGCCGAATCATCAATTGATTGTAGCCATAGTATTAATGTTTGATCACCTGGATCTACGATGAAAAATTTTTTCAAATTTTCAAAACCGAGTAAACCTTCTGTAAACTCTATAATGTCTTTTTTGTCGACTTCTAGTTCGCCAAATCTTGTTGTTTTGATTTTCACTCTAGTCCTCCGTTGAGCAAAAAGATCGAATAACCGACCTCTGTCATCGATTCTAGCAGTCGTAGGGGCAAAAGTGCAAGCAGGAAA
This sequence comes from Bacteriovoracaceae bacterium, assembly GCA_947448205.1. Classification (GTDB taxonomy): domain Bacteria; phylum Bdellovibrionota; class Bacteriovoracia; order Bacteriovoracales; family Bacteriovoracaceae; genus Bacteriovorax. The sequence continues at coordinate 1,481 of CANFNL010000194.1, read as the reverse complement.
TTACTTCTTGTTTAACTCATTTGCTAAATTTGTAATGGAATTTAGATCAGCTTGTGAAGCTTCGGTGTTTTGGTCTTGGATCGCTTTGTAAACCTCTTCCCGGTGAATCTTTGTCTCCGGTGGAGCTTTTATACCAAGTCGAACTTGTTTACCTTTAATTTGTACAACGACAATTTTTATATGGTCGTCGATTGCGATGCTTTCGCCTAGCTTCCTTGTCAAAACCAGCATAACTCAACCTCAATAACGCAACATGTAGGATCTTTCCTGATCCTACCCGCATTGCCTCATATATTATTCCTAAGATTAAATAGCAAGTAAAAACTAAATTATTTTAGTCAAATGTTATTGAAGTCAAAGAAATGAATAGTTAAACGCTTGATATTAGCGGTGTAAGAAGTCCATTAGAGTCTGGTTCATTACGCCTTGAGTTGACTGGTAGGTAGTTTTTAAAACGGCTTGCTGTTTGTTAATATCCGAAAAAAGTTCGACAACGTCTGCGTCCAATAATGAACTTCTTCTTGAAGTGTGATCAACATTTTCGTTTTCAGTAACATTGCGTGAAGATTCTACGGAGTTTGTTATTGATCCAATTTTAGTTCTTAGGGTGACTAATCTGCTAATGCTATTGTCAAATTTTTCTAGTAATCCTTGAATCATTTTTGGGTCATTGTTTTCAAGGGCGCTTGTTAGTGCAGCAAGTTGAGAAAAAATATTATCACGAGTCTTAAAAGGAACATCGGAAGCTGTGTTGTGATCAGAATTCTCCAGTTCACTTGAGGCAATATCTCGATTTAGCTTTGAGGTAGATTTTTTATCAAATGGCCCTAAATCTTGAATGGGATTTTCAATTGAACCACTCTCTTCAGAGCTAAAAAAAACTTCTTCACCGTTTAGGTTTGTCGGAACGAAAAAGTTTCGGGAAACTTCAAGATTTATATGTCCACTATCTCCCTTGTAAACACCGTTTGGGTCAAATGGTGCAGTGAGAGTATTAGTTCCAGAAAAAATATGTTTGAGGCCGACTTTTTTATTAGAAATAGCTAGCGTTTGGTTGTAAAGCTGTTGGACTTCATTAGCTACGTTCTTTCTTACATCGGCATTAAAAAAATCGGAAGATTGAGATATTGCAATTTCTTTTGCCTTTGTAAGAATATCAGTTAATTCCTCAAGAGATTTTTCAGTAACGTTTAGGCTTAAGAGAGCAAATTCTGAATTTTTTAAATACTGGATATTATCACTGGTGGAAGAGCTTAGCGCCATAGCTTCAACATTGCTAACTGGATTGTCAGAGGGTTTGGTGATCGACTTAAGAGTAGATCCTTTGAGTTGCAAATCTTCCATTTTTGCTTTCGTTTTATTGAGAGCAAACTTTAAAGCTGCAGTTGAGCTATTTTCTGAAACTCTCGTCATCTAATTACCTTTTTAATTCCAAAACTGTTTTAAACATTTCATCAGCTGCTTGCATCATTTTAGCTGAA
>CANFNL010000193.1 GCA_947448205.1 Bacteriovoracaceae bacterium | reverse complement strand
TTTTGAGTCCAGGGGGAAATTTCTTAACGACAACAACGGCTAGCTCTTGTTCCACTTTTTCAGTGGACCGAGATTCGTTGAGTTGCAATCCTGCCCTATACGCTCTTTCTAAAACATCAGGACTTCAGCTTAGTATTGTAGGAAAAGCAGAGGGAAGCTCGATTGATACTGGGAAAAAACTAATTTTTGAACCAATTACAGAAGGTTTAATTAAAGACCTCTTTCAGAAAAATTCTTATAGCTCGTTTAGTTTTAATTCCAGCATTAGTTTTTTCACCCCTTATTTTAAATTGAGTTATTCTCCATATTTTGCTTTGGCTGACATCTTAATATTTAATCCTGCCTTTCCTGAAATTTCCTTGGCTCTTACAAATCGTTCAACTTTAAGTTTGACCTCTGGATTTAGCCTCAACCCAATATTTAATATAAAAGATATTGATTTTAATTTTGGTTATTCACTTAATTATTATCAACAGACCATATCACACGATCGTTTTTCACTTTTTGATCTAAGTACTTCTAAGCCCGATCAATTAATCAAATTTATAAACACAGAAGGATTTTCAACAGACATTGGAACACTGCTTGAATTAAAGAACTTTTATTCGTTGAAGTTTTCTGCACAAATTAAAAACATTGCAACAAAATACAAAATCGACAAAAGTCATGAGTCTTCCGCTTATTACCTTGAGCATAAATATCTTTTTGAAACATACTCTCAAGTGGGCATTGGTAAAAATTTCCAAACAAAATGGGGAGGAGTTAATATAAATGTTGAAGGTTTTTTTGAAGACTATTTTAGTTCATTTGATTACTCACGAACCGCCGTAGCTTTACGCTATGACCTAGGATTGTTTTTTTTACTTTCAGCAATTTCTCAGAACTATAAAACTTTTGGTATGCATTTTTTGTCTCAAAACTTTGACGTTGGTTTAACTTATATGAACGAAAGAAATATTGGAAAATTTCAAAAGAGTCCAGACGATGCTGTTTACTTAGGAATAGATTTTAATTTATGAAAATATTTTTAATATGCACGCTTTTTCTTACGATAAATGTCAAGGCCAGCGAAACGGCTACCAACTTTTTCCTAAAAGAAGCTAAACTAAAAGAAAAAGTTTATCGCTTTAATCCTTATGAGACTATTTTTTCTGGTGTCATTGCTTTTGTCATCGGAAACGTGGGATTTTATACAACGAAGAGTTCAGTTCTCAAACTTGGCTATTCAGGGGTTCAGACCATCGGTATTATAAATCTGGGGCGTGGTATATATGATGTTAATTCTCCCTCGACGGAAGGTGAATTATATCGTTTTTTAACAAACGATACTAATACAGGAGTGTCAAAAGAAGCCCTAAGCGTTAAGTTGATTCATGTTTTTGCTCAAGAAGAGAGGGCCAAGCGAATGGCTTTATTTTACGGATCATCATTTTTAACTGTTCAGTATTTTATGAACTCATTTGTTGGAAAAACTCAACCTGAATTAAAAAAGATTTATCTTTTTATGGGAGGCGTAAATTTTATTATTGCTACCTATTCAGGAACGAATAAAAGCAATTATGAAAAGAAAGTTTATGGAAATGAATTTAACATTCAACCAATATTTACTGCAACTAATAGAGAAGCAGTTGGTGGAGCATATCTTACTTATTCTTTTTAAGAGCAATTAATTACTACAACTCACAACTGCTATATTTATTCCGTTCCAAGTACTCTCTGAGCTTCTTTATCCTATATTCTTTGAATTCAGGGCTATCATTTTCATCTTGAAGAATAAGTTGGTATTTAGTTTTAATATCCTCGAATAATTCTTTATTTTTTTTAATAAGCTCTGGATCATCGATAGCATTAATTAGGTAAAGTGAGTCTTTTTCACTCTCGACAAGTTCTTCAGCTGCCTGATCGTTACTGTTACATATAAAATCTATAGGGCTTTTTATAAGGCTTAAGTTAAAGGCATTCTGAACATGAGCAACGACTTTTAAAGCAGACAACATCATCAACTGCTTGCGAGATTTTTCTCTGAGCTCATCATTCTTATTGGCACGAGAATCTATTATCTGTGCTAGTATCTCTTGAGCTTCTTCTAAACTTTTAAATCCATTACTACTAACTTTTGGGATTTTACTGATCATTGGAACCATATCGATCAATGTCCAAAAACTGCCTAGGACTTTTACATAGTTCTCTTTGTTGTCTATTTCACGTCTATGTTCAATCCAGATACTTCTATGGTTATCAGAAATAAATTTTCTAATATTTGAATCGAGAGTTGAAGAAACTGTGAAGTTCTCCGCAGTTGTACGTCCTTGCATTAAATCATTACAAATATTTTCTGACTCTATTTGGGTTGTAAACAAAAGTGAATAATAATTTATTTTTTTTGCAGTATCTATACTCAAAACAATTTCACAGAAGTTATTTTCACGGTTATATATAGTTGTTGGAAAAATAGAATCTATTTTATAATCTAGTTCGTGACCTTTGAGCGGAACGTATTCTTTCTTAACATTACCTTTTTTTTGATCCTCGATATCTTGAGGGGTAAGGCCTATTCCTGTTTTCTGAGCATCAGATTTTTTCTGGAACTCTCTATTTTGAGACCACTGAGAAATGGCCACATCAAAAATTCTAATCTTGAGTAAGGGGAATAATGCATAAATATCAACCCCTGCCTTCATTGATAATGCGGAAGCCTTTAAATAAAGAAGCTCGTCTGTTTTATGAAGACTTAATTCCTGATTGATTTTTTCAAGAGTAGCATCAGATTGATTTTGATTTAATAATTCAACTATTTGACTTTCACTATTTGGTCGTTGCTCATTTTTTAAGCAGGCACTGCTAATAAGAAGAGCAAAAATTAGTGGAAATATTTTTTTCATAATAGCTTTATCTGCAAAATAGAAGCCACTAGTAAAAGATTAATATCACAAGATAAAATATTAAAGATGTATAAAATTTAGACAAATCTAGTGCCTAAGTATTGGCCACTTCTGTGATTTTGCTGGCGGTTCAATACGGAATACGCTTACTACGTCTCTAATAGAGAGTTCACCTGTTCTTTCTCGCGTTTTAAAATAACCACTTTCATTTGCTCGCGCGGTTGTTTTCTCTTCTTTCATAGTACCTTGGAAAATGATACTCAAACCCTACCACCTGAATGATGGCCAATCCCTACCATTTGCGAACGCAAAATCCTGATAAGTTTTTAACTTAATACTTTATCATTTTCAATTGAA
>CANFNL010000192.1 GCA_947448205.1 Bacteriovoracaceae bacterium | reverse complement strand
CAGGTTGCACATTAAGGCCATGCCAAATGTAGCCATCAAAAGTAAAAGCCAAAAAAACGAATTGAACTTCTTTTTAGTAAAAATAACTGTAAATAATGGAACAAAAAGTGAATAAAGCGTTGTGATAAATCCACTTTTAGCAATTGTTGTAATCCCCAGACCTATTGCCTGAAAAAGCAGTAAGCCAAATAAAAAGATCGAACTAATTATTGATTCTTTTAGAATATGATTTTTTCTTGTAAATGATTTTTTATAAATTAAAAAAGGAAAACTCAAAAAAGCTGCCAATGTAAATCGTAAGGCAATAGACCAATAAGGATCAAAAGAACCAAAGGTCATTCTCGTTGCAACAAAGCCATATCCCCAAATTATGGTGGCAAGTAATAATAATAGTATATTTAAAATCATATATTTTTTTTATTATTTTCTGAAAAATAATAATTCATCATCTCTTCATGAGGAGAACCTGCTTTAGGGCGATACTTATATGAAAACTTTGCTCTGGCCGGAAGGGAGATGAGAATTGAGTCAACCCGACCATTGGTTTGTAGTCCAAACATTGTGCCTCGATCATGCAGGAGATTAAATTCAACATAACGACCTCTGCGATGAAGTTGGAAATCTTCATCATCAGCACTAAAGACTTCCTCTTTTCGTTTATGGACAATAGGAAAATAGGATTCTATAAAATGATTGGAGAGATCTTTTACCATCTCAAAGTCAGCTTCGAGATCTCCAGAATTGTAATGATCAAAAAAGAGACCACTCACTCCACGCATTTCTGCACCTTTTTCACTTACTCGATGAGTGTTTACAAAATACTTATCGCATTCCTTTTTCATCCACTCATAGCACTTATAGGGCCCACAAGCTTTTTTCCAAGTGTCGTGAAAATAATCAAAATCTTCTTTGTGAGGATAAAAAGGGGTTAGGTCAGCACCACCACCAAACCAGAATTTGTCTCCTGCCACAATCATTCTAAAATTTGCATGCACAGTTGGAACACGAGGATTACGTGGATGAATAATAAGTGAAATGCCACAGGCCCACATGGTAGAGTCTGTCCCTCCAAGTTTTTTAGCAAATTCAGGATCGATTGCACCAAAAACCTTAGAAGTATTTACTCCTGCATTTTCGATAATGTCTCCACTAAATGCTCTAGTAAGTCCGCCGCCCCCAGGTACGCCCAAATGATCTACTCTCTCCCATGGATCAGAGATAACATCTATCCTTGAATCAGCTGTGAGTATGGCCTTAGTAATTTTTTCCTGGAGCCCTAGAACATGTTGATGAAACTCGTTTTTTATGGCCTCTAAATGTGATTTTTCCATTCGGTGTCCTTAGCTAGAAATTCGCCTTACCAATACCATAATATGAAAAACTTTGTCCCCTGGCTTTTCAAGGACATAAAGACATTTTCGCACTTTCAATCGATTAGCCTTTGTATGACTGAATTTTTAGCCAATGGATTTTAGTTCTTTAAAACTTAATTGAGTAAAATCATGGGTTAAACTCAATAAAAACACTTCTAAAGAACTCATTTATAATTAACGAAGAGGTGATTGGACAAAGTTTCACAATTTTAGGATGAACTATGAAATTCACAAGCTCATTAATATTCATGCTCATGCTTATTTTATTAGCAACAAATCTTCAAGCTGAAGAAGCAAATGTTGCGAAAGTTCTCATCTTAAAAGGGCAAGTAAGGGCAAAACTTTTGAGCGGTGTAACTGTCGATGTGAAAGTAGATCAATCAATTCCTGAAGGTGCTGTATTGCAAACGGCTGAGAAAAGTTTTGTGAAACTTATTTTTATCGATAAATCCCAAATGAATCTTGGACCAAATTCTCAAATGGTTATCAATGCTTTTCCTAAAAGAGAAGCAGGTATTATCACATTAGTCAAAGGTCAGCTTAGATCTCAAGTTACTAAAGACTACATGGAAATGAATGATAAAAGTAAGAGTAAACTTTATATAAAAACTAAAACAGCTGCCCTTGGTATAAGAGGAACTGATTTTCAAGTAAACTTTAACCCCGAAAATCAAAACACTGCTTTAATTACCTTCGAAGGTAAAGTGGCACTTGCCCATATCGAAAAAAATTCACGTGAAGAACGCTTTGACCAGGATAGACTAGAAAAAGTAGTTTCAAGTGAAAAAGCAGTTATGGTTGAACATGGTCAAATCTCAGCGGTCAATTTGAATGTAGCTGAACGAGCGATGGTTCCCACTCTTCTTGGGACAAAACAGATTGAAGCCCTTAAAGATAATGAAACGGGTCTTAAAGAATCAAATGAAAAAGAACAAAAACAATACCGAAATCCCTTACCTCCAGGAGCAGATTCAACAGCATTTTCAAGTGCTCCATCGGGAATTATGCCCTCTAGCAATTTTGCAGAAGAGAAAAATTCCAAATCAGATCCTAATGGATTTTTCAACTCCAAAACTGGGGAATACAAGTTACCTGCAGGCTCAATTATTGATTTAAATACAGTTAACATAATTCCACCACCAGCAAATGCTATTTTCGATCCCAACTCTAAGACCTACGTTGTTCCAGAGTCATTTGGTAAAATTGATAAGTCTACTGGTGAATATAAGGCTCCCGAAGGTTTAAAATTAGGCTCTGACGGTAAATTCATTTTGATTGATGCCCAAGCATATGCAAAATCGCAAGTCGTAAATAAGGAAGAAAAGAAGGAAGAAAAAAAGGAAGAAAAAAAGGAAGATAAAAAAGAAGAAAAGAAAGAAGAAAAGAAAGAAGAAAAAAAAGAAGATAAAAAAGACGAACCCAATCGCCAAGCCTCTGATGCACCTAAGCCAACTGAACGTGCTCCTGCCGGCCTAGAAGCACCACCTACGGCACCAACGCCAGAAATGTCCCTAAAAATTGCTCAACCACTAGCAAGTCGACCAGAAATGGCAACTTTTGTTAACACTTTCTCACCAACTGCTCCACCTCCACCGCCAATAGCTCCAAAAGTAGATCCACGCGCAGTACTTGATCAAAACTCTACAAAAAAAGAGACTTCTACAAACTTAGGAACAACAACGACAACCACCAAGACACATATAATTTTCAATTAATTAATATTCAATTATAATTATTGGTAGAATCAAATTAAAATATAGAGGAGCACTCTCTCAAAAGAGTGCTCCTCTTTTTCTATGGGTGAAAAAAATGAAGAAACATCGTTTCTTAGTATCAAGAATAATTTTTTGGTCTTTTCTAACAATATCATTT
>CANFNL010000191.1 GCA_947448205.1 Bacteriovoracaceae bacterium | reverse complement strand
TTAAGAAGTAAAACTATTGAAAGTTCAATTTCCTAAGAGGATTTCAAAAAAGTTATAAAAGGACAAAGTCGCATGGTAATTAAGGGAGGACAGAATCGCGTGGTAAGTACATAAATCAGTCTAAAAAGCAGTCTGTCTACTTTCTAGACAATAATTTTTAAGCTACAAACTAAATACAATAACAGAACACGCCCAAAAGAAAGATGCTACATTGAGAGAATAACTCTTTGATTGGAGAATTGTAGCAAATGGTTAAAGTCGCGGTACTATCTGGATTACTTTTTAGTTTATTGACACTTCAAGCGCGTGCAAATTTTTTTAGTACCAATTCAAAATTATCTTCACGAGAATGTACAAAAATTGATTTAAGGAGTGACTTGGGAGAAGTTAGAGATCAAGGCAATGTAGGATGGTGCTTTGCTAATTCAGCAGCTGATCTAGTTACATATAAATTAAAAAAAAGAATATCTCCAGTTGATATGGCGATTAATTTTTATGACAAAATGCCTCAGATGCCTAGAACTGACAAACTCTCATCGGCTTCTGGAGGAAATGTTCAAGGAGCGCTTTCTTATTCGAGTGCTGGATTTTGTGAAGAAGATTTAATTGCTAGTGAAAATTTTCAAATTGATAAGAAATGTTTATCAAGCGCTCAACCTGAACTATCGAGCATCATTATTTTTATGGAGAATTTATTTGATAAAAACCCAATGAGTTTATCATACTGCCAAAAAAATATAATCACTTCTTTATTCAAGAATATCAGTGAATCTGACTTGAATCAAGTTGCCAGTCTATTTCAAAAAACATCGTTAGAAAAAATAAGCTTACTCAAAGACCTTAATTGTAAAAAACGTAGAATTAGTGCTAATGGAATTATCATGCGAGGTGGCTATTCCAACGATGACTTAATTGATATCGATGAGCAGCTTAATAATTCAAATCCCATATCAATAAATTACAATGCCTATTTTTTGCTTAAAGAATCTATACAAAATCAGATGTATAATCACTATTCAAATATTGTTGGCAGACGAAAAGCTGCAAATAGTTGCCAATACCTGATAAGGAATAGCTGGGGTAAAGATTGTTCGATCTATCCATCGCCCTACAACACTCAATGTGAGAATGGAAATATTTGGGTAGATGAAGATGTTTTAAGACAATATATCATCGGTATTTATTTTTTGAAAAAATAATATGCTCGAAAAAAAATGAAGGATCTAATTTTTATAAAAAAATTAGGAATATTCATTTCAAAACGAAAGTTTACAATTAATGCTTTGACAACTCATTAGCGATTAATCCATCTTGAAGTAAGCTAATTTAGTGAAGTCTTAAAATACAAAAAGCTTATAAAAAAAATCGTTAGTTCATTGCAATTTATGATTGAAAACTATAAACACTTATTTCATACATTTGAACTTTTTCCAGCTCAATGATTTCTTTATATTCATTGCTAACATCAACAAATCCACTCGTATCGGCTTGGGCATGACGAAGGTAGTGGCGAACAACAATAAGTGCTCCGAAGTTTAATGAGGGTTTAATTTTTTGTAAATAATCGCGTTCTGAATCTCCTTTTAAATAAGCAGGGACATCAGAAAGAGAAAGAAAATCATATTTATGCTTTCCAGAATTTAAATAAGTAACGAAGTCTTGATTGATATATTCCACTTCACAATTACTTTGATTTACCCGAGTGAAACCTTCTTCTGTTGCTTCAATAGGAACCCCCTCAATCGAGCTAATTTTTCCATAGAAGCACAAGTGTAGAAAAAAACTTTTTTTTGCCAAATCAGCTCTGAAGAGGCGATTAAATGCTTGAAAATAATAATCGAAATGACTTAAAGGAGAATTTTTTTTAATGAAGTCACCCTTGTACAGCAAAGCGTTGAAAATACTTTTATTACCTAGCAAAAATATTACCGATTTCCATTTAAATAATGGAAACTCCGACTGATAATAAGCTAATTGATCAGGCAAATTATCAAATCGTAACATCCGATCATAATCGCTACCTAAAACGATTCTATTAATATTTGATAGTATTTGGAACGTTCGCTCCCATTTTCCTAAATAGAGTACGGAAGAAAAATTAGTTTCAATGAAAACGCGGTTAAAATAATGGCGAACTTCATCCCTAAGATGTAAGGAAAAAAATATTTTTTTTCTAAATCCAGCATTATCATCATCGGGATAAGGGAAATATCCCCAAAATTTTAAAAATGTATCATGATCCAACTCTTTATAAGTATGAAGGCGAAGCTCTGCTAACCACAATTGCTCTTTGGATAAATCAGAAAGTGTAATTAATTCAGTCTCATTTTCAGCCAACGGAAATGAACGCCCGCCACTACCGCAAATAGAAAAAACTGAGCGCGGTTTATGGATTTTACATATCGCTACTTCTAAAGTGGAATCTTCATTTCCTAAAGTATAATTTAAACCCGAAAAATATTTCTTACTCATGACTGGCGCCTTTATAATTTTTTTATTTTTTTAGAGTGATTTTTAACCCAACCAGCAATTTCTCTTAATGCGTGCTCTCGACATAATTTAAATTCTTGATCCGTAATAAATCCACTATGCCCCATTATATGAGAGAGTTTCACACCATGCTCATGAGCAAGTCGATCAATTTCAATGACGTTTTGGTAATTTACATTGCGAGAAAGTGTAAACGATTCAAACTTGCGCTCCATCGCTAAAAGTGCCGTTTCGGCCAGACATGCATAAACGATATTACCTTCAAGGCCTAAATCCATTTTTATATTAATTTTCCCAGGAAGTTGAACTTCACCGCTAGCGATTACCATTACATCCGGACGTCTCATCGCTTCTTCTTCTTTAATATCAAACGGTCTCGAAACGTCACAAATTACACAGCCAGGTTTGACTTTCATAATATCTAAAATTGTTTTTCCCGCTCCCGAAGTTGCCGTTATAATTAAGTCACATTCAAAAGAGTGCTTATCAGCATCAGTCGATATTTCTATTGAAACATTTGGGTTTATTTTTAGAATTTCATCTTTTAATTCAATTAATTTATAAGCACGAGGAGCAACCAAAATAATATTTTCCCATGTTAGGGATAAAACTTTTGCTGAAACGGCTCCAATACTTCCGGTCGCGCCAACCACCATTACTTTGCCTAAAAAATGATTTCCGTCTTTTTTAGCTAGTCCCATATTCTCAACGGCCACTTTAGCGGCCCAAAGTGTACTAACTGCTGATAGTGAGTTTCCTGTTGT
>CANFNL010000190.1 GCA_947448205.1 Bacteriovoracaceae bacterium | reverse complement strand
TTATTTTTATTGACACCATAGGATGGTTCAAAAAGGGCAGTGTGAGAGTGACCTCCAATAATGAGATCAATATATTTAGATTTTTCAGCTAACTTTATATCTCGTAAAACACCAATATGTGTCAGTGCTATAATAAAATCATTTTTGCGATCCTTTAAAATTTGCTCATAGGCTTTTGCGGCCTTCAATGGATTGGTCACTTGGACGCCATCAAAGCACCATTTATAATAAATTTCATTAGTGGTTAAACCTAAAACACCTATCTTTATTCCATCAATTTCTAGTTCTCTAAAAGGTTTAATTTTTTCGTGAATATTTTTAAAAATAGGATTGATATTTAAATTGGCAGCTAATAGTGAATATTTAAAATCCATTTCACCAAAGAGTTTATCAAGCTCTTTGCTTCCCATCATGTAATCATGATTTCCAATAGCACTTATGTCATAACCCATTTCATTGTGGACATCAAAAACTTTTCTTCCATTATCGGCCATATAATAGAGATTTCCCTCAGAAAAATCTCCGGCATCCATAACAATGGTTTTAATCCCTTCATCACTGGCCTTGTTTTTATAGAAATCAATAAGACTCTTAAGTCTTGCTGCTCCTCCAAGATTACCATTATGAACAGTTTTATCTAAATAGGAATGAGTATCGTTGGTATGAAGAATTTGTATAAGCTTTGCTTCAGAAGCTTGAATAAAAAGTATAGAAATCGAGCTCCATACAAGGAGACCAAAAATTTTAATACTCATAGTTATACCTCACAGAATCGTTTATTGATTTATAAACATTTCGGATTTATAAGCACTTATTTTAAAATTAATTAGTCTTCCAATGTCCGAGTGAAAACGCCCGGAAAAAGTTGCTGTATTTTAAGCAATTATTTGATAAGTTTTATAAGCTATAATCTAATAAAACTCAGGACAATAATACTATGCTCGATACTGCTTTAAACGCTAAGCGCTGCACTTTTGCTATCATCTCTCACCCAGATGCTGGAAAGACAACAATGACCGAAAAACTCCTTTGGTTTGGTCAAGTCATACGTGATACAGGCAAGGTCAAGGCCAAGGATGGCAACTACGCCAAGTCTGACTGGATGGAGCTGGAAAAAGAAAGAGGTATATCAATAAGCTCTTCTGTTATGAGTTTTCCTTATGCCGATCGGGCCATGCATTTACTGGATACTCCAGGACATAAAGATTTCTCGGAAGATACATACCGGACTTTAACTGCTGTTGAATCAGTGCTCATGATGATTGACTCAGCAAAAGGAGTTGAAGCACAAACTATAAAGCTTATGGAAGTTTGCCGCATGCGTGATACGCCGATCGTGGCATTCATGAACAAATATGACCGCGAAGCAATGGACCCATTTGCCCTTTTGGAAAATATCGAAAAAATTTTAAATATTCAATGCGTCCCAATGACTTGGCCGATTGGTTCAGGTGTGGATTTTAAGGGAGTCTATGATCTAAGAACCAAGCAGATCATGAGCTTTAAAGGGAGCAAAGATCCATTTAATCCAACGATCATTGATGCAAGTGATCTAGATTCACCAACTGTCCTAAATTTTATCGGTGCCAGTTTACTTGCCACTTTGAAAGATGAACTTGAAATGGTCGATACATTGATTGGAGAATTTTCTGAAGAAGAATTTTTAGCGGGTATTCAAACGCCTGTCTTTTTTGGTTCAGCTTTAGTCAATTTTGGCGTTAAAGAAACTCTCGACATGATCGCTAGAGCAGCGCCAGGTCCGCGCTCCCGGGAAGTTAAACTTCCTCCTTATGAATCTGATTCAAAAACTCAAATGATTGACCCTAATACAACCTCTGAATTCACTGGCTTTATTTTTAAGATCCAGGCCAATATGGATAAAAAACACCGCGATCGCATAGCTTTTTTACGAGTGTGTTCTGGTAAATTTGTTCGCAACCAAAAAATTTATCATGTACGCACAGACAAAGAATTAAAAATTGCTACTCCCCTAATGTTTCAGGCTCAAGACAGAGAAATTACTGAAGAAGCTTACCCTGGAGATATTATTGGACTTCACGATAATGGTAAATTTCAAATTGGAGATACATTTACTGAAAAATCAAAATTTCAATTTACTGGTATCCCCAACTTTGCCCCAGAAATTTTTAACAAAGTCATCCTTAAAGATCCGATGAAAGCAAAGCAACTTGAAAAAGGACTTCAGCAATTATCAGAAGAAGGTACAGTTCAACTTTTTACTAGACACTCTACAGGTGAAAAGATTTTAGGCGCAGTTGGTGCCCTACAGTTTGAAGTTGTAAAATATCGTCTAGAAGACGAGTACAATGTTCATGCTGATTATGAAGGCTATAATTTTGTCGGCATTAGGTGGCCGAAGTTTGAATCTGAAAAAGATCAAGACCAATTCGTTAGTACCAATAGTTCAAACATTGCTTATGATCATAAAAGACGCGTCTGCTTTTCGGTTCGATCTGAGTGGGATTTAAAACTTGTGATGGAAAAAAATCCTAATGTAGTGTTCTATAAAAACTCGGATTACAGGTAATGCAAAAAAAATTAAGTGACATTATTGGCGATCCGATTACCTTTTTAGAGGACCTATTTTCAAAATTAGATGATATTGATCTCGATGTGGAAGATTATGAACTGGATCACATCTGCTACAGGGTGGACTCAATTGAGCAGTATAAAAGTAAAAAAGAAGATCTTATGCCACTGGGAGAACTCTTAGTCGAATCTATGGTTAATGGCAGACTTATTTCAACTTTTAAACTACACGAGCCTATTGTTTTTAGACAAAGAAGAATCTTCTTAATAGAGCTTCCCGGCCCCAAAAATGGACATTCATATAAAAATGGGCTTGAGCATGCTGAATTTGTAACAATAAGTCCTCTTCAAAAAATAGTTGAACGATATCCACAGTATTCTTTTGAAATATTTGGAATTCATAAAAATATAAATGCAGACATTACTTTAAAGTTGGGGGAATACTGCATTCGTTTTCATAACCAGAGTCTGGAAGATGTTATTAAACTTGAAAAAAAAATGTACAGAAAATAATTATGGCCGATTTAAAAACTATTCAAAACAGAATTGAAAAAAACTATAAACACCGAGCAAAATGGGCACGAAAAGAAGGAATTGATGCTTTTCGAATTTATGAAAAAGATATCCCCGAATTTCCCTTCATTGTGGATGTTTATAAAGACTATGCGGTAATTTATGAAAAGCGGGACGATGAAATCGATGCTGAAAAGTTCGAGCATTTT
>CANFNL010000189.1 GCA_947448205.1 Bacteriovoracaceae bacterium | reverse complement strand
GTGGATTCCAACGTGTCCTTATCTCGCGAGATTGTCACAGGTGCACTTGTTCTAGTTTCGGGGGCAATGAGTTGAGCCTCATCTGAAATAAAACCTTTTAGGCTTTCATCAAATTTTAGGAGAGCATTCTCTAAATGTTTGGTCACGAACTCAGGCAATATTTCGCGCAATGAACTTTTAAAAATTCCTGATGGAGTAGATGTTTTAACCCGCAAGTCAGGATTCATTTTATTTTCCATAAATTCTTTAAGAGTTTGCGCAGGCAATTCCCTACCGCTGGCTTGATTTTTAGAGGCAAGATAAGCAAGATGTTCAATTTGGTGTTGGAAATCTAATCCTGCTAATAGCTTATCAGATGAAAAATCTTGACCGGCTTTGACACTTACAACTAATGCAGCATTTGACCAACGAGAATTGCGAGCATAATTGCTCATTCCATTAACGACTATTCCCTCAGCTTCTGTTCCAGAAGAGAGGACATAGCCGCCAGGGCACATACAAAAACTATATGTTCCTTTTTTAGTTTGAGCATCTTCATAACTTAATCGATACCGAGCAGCTCCTAGATCAAGGCCTGCGAATTTTCCATATTGAATCTGATCAATCAACTTTCTTGGATGCTCGATTCTCACTCCAACAGCAAAATCTTTCTGCTTCATTGAAACGCCAAGGGAATCAAGGTGAACATACATTTCCTTGGCCGAGTGACCAGTGGCCAAGACTACGTAATTGGAGAAAAGTTTTTCACCATTATTTAATTCTACGCCAATAATTTTTCCATTTTCAGAAATCAACTTATCAACTCGGGTATTATAGCGTACAACAGAGCCTTTGCTCTGAAGATACTCGGTCATTTGATTAATCAGCCCACGAATTTTATTGGAACCAAGGTGGGGATTAGAGATATACGCTGTTTCTTTAGGGGCACCGAAATCGACAAAACGATTCATGACATATTGGACAAACGGAGATTTAATTCTAGTGATGAGTTTTCCATCGGAAAATAAACCTGCTCCACCTTCGCCGTAACACACGTTATTTTCAGCATCAAATTCTCCGTAGCGCCAAAATTTTGCAATATGTAGCATTCGCGAATGGGCACGATCCCCTCTTTCAATGACTACAGAAGCAACTCCGTAATCAGCTAATCGTAGGGCACAAAATAATCCACCAGGGCCTGCACCAATAATAATTGGTGGAGACATAAAATTGCCGACATTGGGAAATGTTTCAATTTTAGCTTCAAAATGCTCTCCTTCACTGAGTAATTCAATATTATAGGTGTATCGTGGAACTTTTCCTCGATTGGCTCCGCGAGCGTCGAGGGCCTGATTTATAATGCGGTAATCAATCATTTCTGGATAATTTTTTTCCAAAAAGAGCTCTATATCTTCATTAAAATCAAGAGTGAATTGAATCTTTTTAGTCATGAAATTGTCTCAATAAATCTAAGTTTAAAGTTTAACTAAAATATGACAAAATTCATAGCAATATACGACTTTTTTAAAGGTTCAACATGCCAGCCAAATTCAGTGTTCCAAAAAGTAATTCACTCAATGTCTCAATGATTGTCATTGGAGATGAAATTTTAAATGGGAGAACTAGTGATCTCAATGGAAGTTTTCTCTCTCGGTATCTCTTTAAGAAGGGATTGCATTTTAAATCTCTGCGCTTTATTCATGATGATGAAAGTGATTTAATAAAAGCCTTGGATGACTCTTTTAATGAAAGTGATATCGTGATTACTTCTGGTGGAATTGGACCAACTCTTGACGATAAAACAAAAAATATTTTAGCAAAATATTTTGGAAAAAAAATTATTGAACGCCAAGACGTTGCAGATGTCGTAACTAAAAACTATAGTCAATTTGGGCGTAATTGGACACCAAGCCAAAATTTTTATCATCATTTCCCGAAAGATTTTTTTGCAATAAATAACCCTAGAGGATTAGCTCCTGGTCTAGGCTTCTTTGATAGTGATAAACAAAAACTTATTCTTGCTGGTCCCGGTGTTCCAAGAGAATTTACTGAAATAGTAGAGCTCGAGTTTTTTCCTCTAATGAAAAAGTATTTTGAAAAAAGATTAGTTGAAAATTATCAAACGGTCATTAGAACTAAAAATATACCTGAAGAGAAAATATTTTATGAACTTTGTCCAACTCTTTGGGATGAATTGTCCGTATTTGGAAAAGTAAGCTCCCTTCCCCACACAATTGGAATAGATATTGTTATTAGTTACGAGGGAAGTCTTAAAGAGCATGAAAATAAACAAAAAAAAATAAATGAACATATTCAAAATTCAAAGCTTTCCTCCTTTGTCTGGCAGTATGGAAATGTTCCAATCAACGAGCTCGTTTTAAAAAAAGCGATTGATAAAAAAGTAACAATCTCTTTTGCTGAATCCTGCACTGGGGGACTTACCTCTTCAAAAATTACCGACCTTCCAGGATCGTCTCAAATTTTTATGGGATCTATTGTGAGTTATTCCAACGATACCAAAACTCATCTTCTAAATGTTAGCAGTGAAACTCTAAAGAATTTTGGCGCAGTAAGTATTGAAGTGGCTACCCAGATGGCATTAGGTGCACTTAATGAATTTAAAACGGATTATGCTATTTCTTTAACAGGAATTGCTGGGCCGGAGGGTGGAAGTGAGAAAAAACCAGAAGGATTTGTCGTCATCGGCTATGCAAGTAAAAAGAAAAATGGTGCTCGATTTTTTCAATTTCCCGGAGATAGAATCAGAAGAAAGGATCGCTTTTCTGATATGGCCCTTTTGACACTGTTGGAATTAATGAATGACTTAAGTGAATAAATTACTTTTCTAGTGATCTTTGATTTTTAACGTCAACAATGGCCTGTTGTTTGATATTTTCTAAATCACTATCTTTCAAACTGGCTATTTCTCTTTTTGCATTGCTCGCTTCTTCATAAGTAATGCGACCACTTTCGGCCAATTTATTCACCATGCTCTCAACTTCTTTTTTTTCAAGTTTAATGGACTCCATCATTTGAAGCATATTTTTATATTCGATGTCTGCGTCTTTACTATAGGCAAAGCCTGATTGAATCAAGCCAGTAACTATAATGAATCTAAGCGAACAAGCGAAACCTTTCATAGAATTTCCTCAAAAATAAATAATTGAGTCCCCGACGTTTTTAAATTATCGGTGAACTCCTAAAATATCCTGAGTTATTTGATCGGATTATCGCAAAATTTACCCATTTTTAACAACTTCGCTTGAGTGATTTTAAGTTGCCAGAGATCATTCTTGCCCGATATTTTTG
>CANFNL010000188.1 GCA_947448205.1 Bacteriovoracaceae bacterium | reverse complement strand
TAACTGAACTCATGACTCCGACGGCCATTAATAATCTTTTTATTATTAGTGGTGCCCAAGATGATTTGGGAATAGCTAATTTAAAACAAATGCATAAAGCAAAACTTCTCAACCAATTAGCAGAGTTGCCTGTTGATTATGTTTTATTAGATCTTGGTGCAGGGACAACTTTCAATACCATTGATTTTTTTATTTCTGCAGACCAAGGAATAATAACAACTCTTCCAGAGCCTACTTCGATTGAAAACTCTTATCGCTTTATTAAATCGGTTTACCATCGAAAATTAAAAATGGCCGAAGAGCTCTTAGAAATCGGTCCATTAATTGATCAGGCGATGAATGCCAAAATTTCACAAAATTCTACACCTGCTGATCTGATCAATCGAGTAATTGAAATTAATCCAATTGTCGGCCAAAAATTACGATCAGAGATTAATAAATTACGTCCTCGACTTATTATTAATCAGGTTCGCACTCAAGCAGATATCGATATTGGTTTTTCGATGAAATTAATCAGCAAAAAATATTTTGGTATCAATCTCGATTATGTTGGCTATCTCGACTACGATGCGACAGTTTGGCAAAGTGTTAAGAAAAGAAAGCCATTACTAATGGAGTTTCCAAACTCAACACTTGTGAATAATTTTGATCGAATTATCCATCGACTATTAAACATTAATTAATGAGACAAGCGACAACTATGAGCGACCTTAAAAATTATTATGAAGTTTTAGAAATTCCCTCGACTGCCAGATCGGACGAGGTTTACCACAGTTACCAGAGGGCCAAATCTGCTTACTCATCTGATTCTTTGGCACTTTATTCTTTAATGAGTGCAGAAGAATGTCGAAATGTTTTAGAACTTGTAGAGGAAGCCTATTCAATTCTTTCTGATCCAATGAAAAGAAAACGCTACGATGAAGCACGAGGAATTAATCGTGAATTTAGTGTTCAAAATTACAATACCCTCGCTGACCGAGTGGCTCCTCACAGAAGTGAGTCCGCTTATAATTCAATGCCCACAAGCCACGTAAGCTCTATGCTTAGAGAGGAGTTTCATTTAAACTCTCAAAACTCTGCTCCCATCTCCAACGGTGAGATGTCGCAAAGGACTGCTCAAACCCTCTCAAACACTACTAATGTCACAAAACTTGTGACTCAAAAAAGATTTGCTCTTGAATTTGTTCCCAATAGCGAATTTGATCGGGAAATTGAAGAAGCCTCAGAATTTACAGGAGAATTACTTCGAAAAATTCGTGAGTATAAAAATGTTGACCTTGAACGCTTAAGTGATATGACTAAGGTCTCAAAACTTTATCTTCAGGCGATAGAAAGCGAAGATTTCGACAAATTACCTGCTTCAGTTTACGTACGTGGTTTCGTATTTCAATACGCAAAATGTTTAAAACTCAAGCCAGAAGTTGTCGCCAACTCTTTTACTGCTCGAATGAAAAAGTTAAAACCTTAAAACTTTTGCGAGACTTTTGTGAATACCACCACAGACACTGGACCTGAATCTTCTCAAGACTCTTCATTTGATATTGTGGATGATTCTTTAAAGCTTACAATAACCAACGAGGACCGAGAAGCCTACAAACGTCTCGATCAATTCCTTGCAGAAAAAGCTCCTGGACATTCGCGTACATTCTTAAAAAATCTTTTCTTGAAAGATCAGATCGTTTTAAGTGAAGATTCTCCAATTCAGCCAAAACTAGAATTAAAAAAAATGCCTCCGGTTGGAACAATTATCGAAATATTAGTTCCACCGATGCTGCCTTCAGTGGCAGAAGCAGAGAATATTCCTTTAGAAATTTTATACGAAGATGAGCATTTGGTTTTTGTAAATAAACCCGCAGGCCTTGTCACTCACCCGGCCCCGGGAAATTACACTGGAACCTTAGTCAACGCTATTTTATATCACTGCAAAGACATTAAGGGCGTTGGCGATCAAAAACGCCCGGGAATAGTTCATCGACTAGATAAGGGAACAAGTGGAGTTATGGTTATTGCCAAAACTCAAGCTTGTCACGAAGGACTTGTGCTTTTATTTTCAACTCATAATATCGAAAGAGTTTATGAAGCCATGGTCATGAAGAATCGTTGTCAATCTTTTGGTAATATCGAAAGTCTAATGGCACGCGATCCCCATAACCGTTTAAAAATGAAAACTAGTGGAACTCGTGGAAAAAAAGCCATCACTCATTATAAAGTTTTAGAAATTTATGACCGCCATTTACACATGGAGTTTAAATTAGAAACTGGTCGTACCCACCAAATTCGAGTTCACACTTCTGAACTTTTAAAAATGCCAATTATTTGTGATTCAACTTACAGTTCACGAAATGAACATTTGATGAAGCTAGGAGAAGATTTTAAAGCTATTCTCGGCGAATATCCCTACCCACTTCTTCACGCTAAAATTTTGGGATTAGTTCATCCCATCACTGGAGAAAATTTGCGCTTTGAAGTTCCACCACCTAAAATATTCCAAGACGTTCTAAATTTATCGAGAAATATTCTAGATGAGAAAAGAGGCACTTAAGGTTTTTGAAAAAGATCTCCCGCGAGGGCGATTTTGCGTCTATGAGTCGCAACCAGAAATAGACTTATTAAGAGTTAAGCAAACTCACTCGTCAATTGTTCTTCCCGAAGATGATTGCTATGGAATGCTTGCTGATGGCATGGTAGGTGATTCTCATAGCCTCATGGCCATATTAACTGCAGACTGCCTTCCCATTGTTTTGCTCGGTGAAAATGAACATGCCTTAGTTCATGCAGGCTGGCGGGGATTACAGAATCAAATTTTAATCAACCCATTAATCCAAAAAATTAAACCCTTTTACGCCTTCATTGGTCCCCATATTAGTCAGGATCATTA
This sequence comes from Bacteriovoracaceae bacterium, assembly GCA_947448205.1. Taxonomy (GTDB): domain Bacteria; phylum Bdellovibrionota; class Bacteriovoracia; order Bacteriovoracales; family Bacteriovoracaceae; genus Bacteriovorax. The sequence continues at coordinate 474 of CANFNL010000188.1, read as the reverse complement.
TGAAGTAAGCCCAGATTTTAAAAATAACTTTCCAGATGAGCAATTATTTAAAGAAATAGAAAATAAGATTTTCTTTAGTCTTTCTCTTGCTGCAAAATACCAGTTACAAAGATTTTATCCAGGTATTACTATTGAAGAATCTTTTCAATGCACTTTTGCCGATGAAAAGTTTCACAGTTACCGCAGAAATAAAACAACCCAACGCAATTGGAATATTTACAGTCCCTAAATGGAGTGAGAATTTATGAAACAAAAATCCATCTACCGTGACGCTAATGTCAACACCAACATTTTTATATTATTACTAAGTGTTTTAATGATTGGTTTTTCACTTTATTTAACTCAGCATTATTTTGATCTCAAATTTCCCAATGGATTAGAAGGGAAATCTCTTTGTAATATTAGCAGTTTTTTCAATTGCGATAAAACAACTTTATCAACGGCTTCCAATATAATAGGGGTGCCTATCTCAGT
>CANFNL010000187.1 GCA_947448205.1 Bacteriovoracaceae bacterium | reverse complement strand
AAGGTAGAGACATCAAAAACATTAGATAAAGCCTTAAAAAAAGCGCCGATTGAAATACGCGACTACTTCGATGCATGGAAAAATATAATCCAGATGCAAGGTGTGGCCGGAGTGAAGGCCATAAATGAATATAGAGATCATCTGTTAAAAGGTGAATGGGAAGGGGCTAGATCTTCTTCACTTAATGATCAATGGCGAGTTATTTATATAGTGATGGAAAAAGAAGTTAAGGTTTTTGTATTCGAGGTCACTCCTCACGACTTCAGGAGAAAATTATGAAATTGGGCAAAAAAGTTAAAGTTGCATTAAAAGAAGAATTTATCGCCGATAAAAGATATGGAAATTTAACTCCAGGAAAAGCGCTAAGAATTTATAGAGAATTAAATAATCTCACTCAAAGCGAATTAGCTAATTTAACTAATTTAAAACAAGCGACAATCTCATCACTGGAGCATGATCGTGTTTCAATGGGAATAAGCAGGGCAAAACTTTTGGGGAAGGCGCTTAATGTTCACCCCGGATTACTTGCATTCGCAGACTGGGATTCATCAGAGTTTGCTGCATAAAATGTCATTACTTAAAGAACCACCAATTTTAAAAATGGCCCCACCAGGCTTTCATGTTGTTAAAAGATGTGCAAAAGTTTCAAAAGATGGCATTAAGTTTTTTGTTAAGGCCCATATACGAAAAAACCGTGGTCAAAAAATTGTTTTATTACCTGAAAATATTCTTTATCTATATTGGTATGGGAATCACGATTTCCCAAATCTTGGCACGGTTAGAGGTTTTCCTGAGTATTCGGAATTGGATTCTGTCATTCAATTTTGGATTGACTATTGGAAAGAGGCTGGGCTTAAATTTCCAAAGGATTTTGATCCTTTCATCGTAAAAGTAATTATCGCAGTTGAATCAAGTTTTAAATTAAAAGCCAATCCTAATTCAAAAAAAAGTTCAGCTTTTGGACTTATGCAAGTCACAGACAAAACGCGAGGCGATGTAATAAATTTTAAAGATAACGTGCTTGATCTTGAGAGAGCTGATTTGGAAGATCCCGTTATAAGTATCGCTATGGGAATTCGATGGTTGAGTTATAAGTATTCAGCGATACCAAAAAATAATGATAAAAATTTGTTCAATACACTTAGAGGCTATTATGATTGGCAAAAAGGCAAACCTTATGCGGAAAAAGTTTTGGATCTATATAATAAGTCTCTTCGTAAGTAATTTAGAATTTAGCTTTGCAATGGAGCAAGATTCGTATCTCAAAAAATTGGATTCAAAAATTTATCTTAAAATACCTGATGGAAAAGAAATTATTATTTCTCAGCCCGGGAAATCGGATGAAGATAGAGTAATGAAAAGGGTTTTCATGCGAAAAGGAAAGATTGTTTTATGGGATAGGACATTTAATGCTGAATTTGGAGAGAATATTTGGCAAGGAGCACATTTTATCCCTATAGTTCCAGGAAAGTTTGTTTTTGATTATGACAAAGATGGTCATGACGAAATTGCAATCGCGGTTTGGGCCGGTGGCAACATGGTTGATAAAAGCGACGCTTATATTTTTTCAATAATTGATGATTCATTGGTTTTGAAGAAAAAAGAAATTATCAACTATGAATTCTCAAGATCAGTATATGATCATTGATAAAATGCGAAACTGGTAACTTGCTTCGCTTGGCTTTTGGATTTTGCAAAGCGCTGAAAAAATTTACTTAGTTAAGAGTGCGCCATGTCTAAACCTGTACATAAATCCCATTGCTTGTTATGCTATTTCTATGAGTGAACTTCAAATGACAATCCCTCAAAATATCCTTGAAACATTTTGTAAAAAATGGAAAGTAAAAACATTCTATTTTTTTGGTTCAGTTCTACGTTCTGATTTTAACGAGAAAGAAAGCGATATCGATATTATGGTTGAATTTCTTGATGAAGCAGAGTGGTCTTTACTTGATCACGTTGAAATGCGAGATGAATTAATTAGTATTACAGGACATCCTGTTGACCTTCTTACTAAGCGTTCAATTGAAAGAAGCCAAAATAAAATAAGAAAAGAAGAAATTCTTCGTACTGCAAAAGCGATTTATGAATCAGCCGCTTGATAAAAACAAATCCTATATTCAAGATATTTTAAATTCCTGCAACAAATGTTTGGCGTTTACAAAGGGAATGAGTTTTGAAGAATTTGAAAAAGACGACAAAACGATCTCGGCAGTTCAATATCAAATTCTAATTATCGGTGAAGCAACTAAACGTCTAAGTCTTGAGTTTCGAAATAAACACACCCATATTCCTTGGAAGGCCATGGCCGGTATGAGAGATATTTTAATTCATTCTTACGAAAATGCTGATTTGGAGGAAATCTGGAAAACGATTCAAGTTGTTATGCCAGATCTTGTTTCTAAATTATCTAAGATTTAAAAAGATATGAGAATCTTATTATGAATCCAAATTCCACTTGGGTGCGCCATTAAAATTATTCGTATAAAATTTATAAAATTAAAATGTTAACTGGTTTTTAAAGCCAAATACTGGCTTCAGTGTTTATACCTTGTATATACCTCCTTGTCTCTTGTTTATACATTGTGTATACTAAGGATAAGGAGAATATATGAGCGCAAAAATTCAAAAATGGGGAAATTCACTTGGCGTTAGAATTCCCAAGAATATTATCGAGAAGATCGATCTGGAAGAAAATTCAGAAGTAGAAATTGAAACGAAAGATGGTATGATTATTATTTTTCCAAAACAAAAGAAGCAATCATTATCAAGTTTGTTAAATCAAATTACAAAGTCTAATTTGCATAAAGCAGATGAAGATGAAGTAGAAGGTAACGAGGTTTGGTAATGGCGTCTTATATTCCAAGCCGTGGTGATATTGTATGGCTTAATTTTACTCCTCAGGCTGGCCATGAACAAAGAGGGAAGAGGCCAGCACTAGTCATTTCTCCTCTTGAGTATAATAAAAAAACAGGGCTAGCTATTTGTTGTCCGATTACTTCGAACATTAAAGGTTATCCTTTTGAAGTAGATATTAACGGAAAAAAAATTAATGGAGCAATTCTTTCTGATCATATAAAAAATTTAGATTGGAAAGCACGTGAGGTTAAGTTTATCGAAAAAGCAAAGGCAGATGTCGTGTCTGAGGTCATTGCAAAAATTTCTGTATTAATAATAGACTAAACAGATACGAGTGGAGCATGAATAATATAAAAATCAGAAGAGCTAGAGAAGAGGATGCATGGAAAATGATGGCCAAAACCTACCACCCAAATGATATTTAAACACTGCCAGTCATAAACACGCAAAATCCTCATTATTAATCTATATTTCACGCTTCAAAACAAGCGGGGAAATTATGGCAATGACGAGGATCAGCATGGATCGACAAAAAGAAATTCAATTTTT
>CANFNL010000186.1 GCA_947448205.1 Bacteriovoracaceae bacterium | reverse complement strand
TTCATAGGCATGCTGAAAGCGAACCATGTTGGCAGTTTCTTCATCAATTGAAACACCTGTTAGGCGTTCTCGAATTCCGTTTGTTTGTGCAAGTATGCCATTAGCTTGTTCGGCATCGAGTTTTGCTTTTCCTGTCTCGAGTCCTATACCACCAATGGTTTGTAAAAATTTTTCTTCCAGCGTGACTGATTCATCTCCTTCAATTCTTTCATGTTGAAGTTTGGAAATCGCAATAGAAACGCGGTTGTCTCCGGGGGCATTGGGAGAAAGAGCAGCGGCAATATTGCTTAGATCGTCTTTAACAAAATTCGATAAATCAATAAGAGAAGAGGCACCATCAACTTCCATCGGTTGTACAAAAAAGTCAATTCCGCTGGTTGGACCTTTCGAGTCTGAGCTTGCAGGAGTTCCGTCTGGGGCAATAGCAATCTTGCGATTGACAAATCCTTGTCTGTGGATTGAGTTTACTGAAGTCGCAAATTTATAAGCAATTCCATCCATATCCTGTTGAAGTTTTTTTAAATCTTCATTTCTCACCTTAATAACGGAAGCTAGAGTGCCACTCTGGAAATTATTTGTAATTGTTTGAGATGGACGATCTTTTAAGACGATTTCAGTCGAGCCATTCATATTGTTTGAGGAGTATTTTTTATTTTTAGAAATAATAGCAAGTTCTTGAGTTTGTAAACCTGTAACAAGTGTACCGATACCTTGAGCTGTTACAACAAAATGATTTTTTTCATCTGTATAAGTATGAACTTTAAAATGCTCTGATAAGTTTTTGAGTGCGAGGTCTCTTTGATCTCGCATATCACTACTTTCACCTTGCTGGGCCTCAATCGTTGCAATTTTACCATTTAAGTCGGCAATGTGGTGAAGGATCTGGTTTACATCACTAACAGAAGTTGTAATCTTTCTATCAATATTTTCTGCTTGAAGATCAAGTGATTCCCTAATTCGATGAAAATCTTTAACTACAAGAGAAGATGTATCTCTTACAACAGAGCGAATCGTTTCATTTTCTGGTTGATTTGCAAGTTCTCTGAACGAGTTGAAAAATTTGTTTAAAATTTGATTTAATCCTTCAGAATCAATTTCATTAAAAATGCTTTCAATTTGATCAAGATTTTCGCTTCTTGAATCGTAAAACTTGCTATTTGAAAGTGCGCCGTTAAGCCTTTTATCGATAAACTCATCATTAAAGCGATTGATACCGTCAACCTTAACACCGGTACCTTGAACAAAGCCACCTGTTGAAATAGGAATTGCAGTTGATTGCATAACTCTTTGTCGAGAATAGCCTTCAGTGTTGACGTTAGAGAGGTTGTGCCCAGTAACTTCGAGAGCTTTCTTTGAAGCAAATAAGCCTGATTTACCAATACCTAATAAGTCAGCCACATTGTCTCCTTAAGTGCTCGAACTCATCGCCGATCCTTTGGAGGTATAGGTAGAATAATTCTTCTTTCCTGTTGCTTCAATTCGGATTTGCTTAAGTGAGACTAGTGCTTTGTTTATAAAAAGTTGATTGCGCTTATTTTGAGCCTGTATTTTTTCAATAATGTCGATAAGAAGTGCGTTGAAGCGAAATAAATGTTTTTGGTTATTTTCTACTTCATAATTTTTCATAACATCGAGAAGCTTGGTAACACTATCTATATCTTGATTGGGGAGTAGCTTGTTAAGCTCAGAGATGACATCGCGACGAATTCCCTCAAGAGCGCTTATGCGAATAATGATTTGATTTTTCTCAACAAGCTTTTCTTCAAGTTTATCGAGTTCACTACTAAGCAAAAGTGAATATTCGTCGCAGGTAACATTGAAAAGATCATTGTGCTCTTCACATAACCTCTTCCAAAGATCTGTCACTTGAAAATATAATACTGCTAATTTATCGTCCATCTTAGAGCTCCATCCTAGATCTCAAGAATAAGTGAAGTTAAAACTCTTGTTCTAAAATTTTATCGCTTAATCCATCAAGATCAACTTTGTATGAACCGTCAGCAATTTGAGATTTTAGTCTTGCGATTTTATCAGTGTTGTCAATTTCAGGAGCAACATCAGCAACTTTTTTTATGCGTGAAAAATCTTTGATGGCATCTGCAATATCAACTTTTGAATCTGATTTTGAAAAAGCTTCAAGTTCATTTTTTCGATTTTCAGAATTTCGTTTTAGTCCGGCAGGACCAACTTTTTCACTTTCTCGAGTGTCTTTCTTTGGTAGAAAAATGGTTCTTGACGATGTGCTATCAATTGCGCTCATGGCGTGTCTCCTTCTGAGCTTTGTCTGGTTGTGACTTCACCACCAGACACAGGGGGAGATTCATTCTTCCCCATCTCTATTGTATCAGTGTTTTTAGCGATCTTATAGCTAGGCAAATTATGGTGGATCATATTACTTTGCGACTCGTATTGCTTTAGGCCCATTTCGTTTCTTAAGCGTTTAGGATAAATCTGATCTAAAATAACATTTTGTAATCCAAGATTATTTTGTTTGGACATCATTTTAGCTCTTTCAGACGTCTGAAGTGATTTATAGAAATCCATTCCAGAATCTTCATCTGGCGACTCATTAACCGTTTGATTCATCTGCTTAAGCATAGATTCTGCAAATTGAGCTTCCATACTTTCGGCTACATCTTGAAATTGTCGCGGAATAAACTTACGGTCATCTATAGATTTTTTATTAAGCTCCATGGCCTTATTTGTTTTTGTTGCAATACCGTGATTTGAATTTGTTGGTGTAATACTCATGAAAACTCTTCCTAAGTTATGAGCCAATCTCAATCATTGAGACCTCTAAAAAATATTATCACAAGAAAATAACTAAAAGCTAGTTATAAAAAATACACAACTAAATCAGTTCAATATCGCCAACAAGTGCACCGTCGCGCTTAAGTGTTTGAAAAATTGTAATTAAATCTTCTGGAGCAACTCCAAATGCATTTAAACTTTTAACAAGCTCATTTAGCGTAGTTCCTTTTTCCATATAGTAGAGAGAATTTGGCTTACCACCCTTATCTCCTCCGTCTCCCTTTACTTCAATGGTTAGATCACCATGACTAATGGCAACTGGTGAAACAACAACATCACCACCTGCTACTACAGTGCCGGTGCGTTCATTGATAACAATCTTTGCGGCACTATCTGGATTAACTCTAAAGTTTTCTATAATGGCCATTAATTGAACAATATTTCTTTCGTACTGTGCTGGGACAATAAGATCGATAGTTGTCGAGTCTTTTGCCGAAGCAAACTTTCCACCTAGTTCTTCGTTTACAACTTTTTCAATTCTGGCAGCAGTTGTAAAGTCAGGATTATTTAAACTAAGACGCAGAGAATTTTTTTTATCAAATTCTGTAAGCACTTCTTTTTCAACCGTCGCTCCGCCAGGAATCGTTCCAGTTGTTGCAAACTTAGCTCCCTTTTTAAGTCCACCAATTGATAGAGGTCCGGATGCAACGGCAT
>CANFNL010000185.1 GCA_947448205.1 Bacteriovoracaceae bacterium | reverse complement strand
GTTCAAAAATATGAACATCAACTCCAAAAGCATTCCAAAAATAAGCAAACTCTACTCCGATTGCACCAGCACCAATGATTCCAATCGACTTTGGAAGAGTCTCCATTTTAACCGCTTCCCAGGCCCCTATTAATCTTTTTCCATCATGCTCAAGTCCAGGAAAAGTTTTATAATGAGCACCGGTGGCGATAATAAGATTTTTAAATGATAGTATTTCCTGTTGACCAGCAGATATTTTAACCTCAATGGATGTTGCCGATTTAATTTTTCCAAAACCTGCAATGACCTCGATGTTATTTTTTTTCATCAAAAATGAGACACCTTTTGAAATACGATCTGAAATTCCAGAGGCGCGCTTTACAGCGACAGAGCCATCTAATCCATTAAGAGTTACGTTAATTCCTAACTCTTTCATATCTTGAATTTCATGGACCGAGTGAGCCGATTTCAAAACAGCTTTCGTTGGAATACAACCGCGGTTTAAGCAAACTCCACCCATTTTATCCATTTCTACAATTGCGACCTTCTTGCCAAGTTGGGAGGCTCTAATTGCAGCAACATAACCTCCTGGGCCTGAGCCTAGGACAACAACATCAAAAGTTTTCATTCATTGAATCCTTAATTTTTTTAGTTTAAAGTACGCTAAAGTTTTAAAGTCCTAGGCCCACGTTGTCAATGAAAGGGAAGTCAAAAAGAAGTGATTAGTAAGACAGAAAAATCTCATGATAAATCTATTTTGCCGAGCGAGCGAATCTCCAATGATATTAAGCAAATGACACTTAGTGACTCCGAGCGGCAATTGCTTTTAAGTCACTTTCCCGCAGGCTTTATAGCTATCGACTTAGAAACTACGGGACTCTCTCCGTTAGTTGACCGCATTATCGAAATCGCAGCTTATAAAGTAACACCCGAGGGAGACAGCCTATATTGCACCTTGATTAATCCTGGTATCCCAATTCCTCCTCATACGACAGATATCCACAATATCACTGATGAAATGGTCACTGGCTCTCCAAGTTTGATTGAAATTCTAGCAGAATTTAAAAAATTTTTAGGGGAATTACCGATTGTTGCCCACAATGCTAAGTTTGATATGGGATTTATTGTCATGGGACTACAGCGAGAAAAAATCAAACTCCCGAATGCTTCAATCTATTGCTCTTGCAAATTTGCCCGTATTACTCATCCAGAAATATGTAATCATAAATTAGGAACACTGGTGAAAGAATTAAATATCCCTTTGCTCAATCATCACCGGGCCCTCGATGATGCCTATGCCTCATTAAAAATATTTATTAAAAGTTTAGAGCGAATGGTTTCTAAAAATTTGGAATCACAAGCAGCTGAACTAAGGTCCAATGGCTTTTTATTCTCCCTCGATCAGTTTGATGAATTAAAAAGTACTGAGCTACCAGAGCACTTGGAAGAGTTAAATAAATTAGTCAAAGAATCAGCAGTGATTGAAATCAAGTACTCAGGCGGAAACCATCGTAATGTTTTTCGCCCAGTAAAACTAACTAGTTTACTCAACACACCCGATGGAAATATACTCTATGCCAGATGCCTCTGGAGTGATATGTATAAATCCTTTAAGCTTAATAAAATAACTGCTCTAAGACACCCAAGTGCCGAGGAGATACAAAACTGGTTGAAAAATCCCAGAAAAAATAATTAATAAAAAATGAAAAACTTCATCACAAAAGAAAATCTCTGGTACCGAATTCAACAACTCATTATTCTGGTGTTGCATTTGGTATTACTAAAATGGATGTTTTATACACTGACAAATTCGGGATCTTTTTCGATTGCTGAGGTCTTCTATCACTTCATTGGAATGTCTATTATGGGAGCTCTTTTAATTAGAGGCTGCGCTTATTGGGCCCGTTATCATTACTTAAAGGAATTAAATCAAAAAAAATCATGAGTTGGCAAAATGAATTTAAAGATGCACTAAAAACCAATGAGGATTTAGAAAAATTCTTTGATCAAAAATTTTCAAAAATCACCTATCCCCTTTTTATCCCCAGAAATTTTGCAAAGAAAATACTGGACTTTGGTCCCGACTCTCCACTTTGGAAACAATTTCTCCCACATGAAAATGAAAATTTAAGTGTGGGAGGGCTATATGATCCCATTGGTGATAGACTTCACGCTAAAGGCAATCAACTTATTCACCGCTATGATAACAGAGTGCTATTTACACCCACAACAGTATGTCCCATTATTTGTCGCTACTGCTTTCGAAAAAATGAGTTGGCCGATAAGGCTGAAATATTTAATCAAAATTTTCTAGAGGCTAAAAACTATCTTCGGGCAAATCCAGAAATCAATGAAGTCATTTTCACTGGTGGGGATCCACTTATTTTAAGTAATGAAAAACTTGCTGGATTTATTCAAGAATTTTCTGAAATTGAAACAATTAAATATATTCGTTTTCACTCAAGAACTCCCATTATTTTGCCCTCTCGTATAGATGAAGGATTTATTGAAATTATGACCAGTGCTAAGCTGCTTTTCAAACGATCAATGATAATGATTCATATCAATCACCTGGCCGAAATCGATGAATATGTCGAAGCAGCAATCAACCTACTGACAGAATCTGGCATAGAAGTTTTTTCTCAGACAGTTCTTTTAAAAGACGTAAATGATCAAACAGAAATACTCGCTGCTCTTTTTACTCACTTAGCCGATCTCAAAGTGACACCCTATTATCTTCACCACCCGGATCAAACCTTAGGGGCTATGCATTTTACCATGAGCTTAGAAGAAGGCAGAAGAATTGTTCAGCCGCTTCATAATCAGCTACCAGGATGGGCAATACCTCAATACGTTATTGATATTCCCGGAGGAGAGGGTAAGGTTCTCGCCTTAAACTCTGAGGGGTTTGAATTTTCAGGAAGTCTTATTAATCGTCACGGAAAAAAAATACTCCTTAAATAAACTTATTTAACTATCGCCTAAGCTAAAAGAGATTATCGTAATCGCAGAATCACTTTGTTCACTAGAAAATGAGAAGATTTCCAATTAAATGCACCGCTAAAAAGAGGAATCTGATTGACATCTTTTTTCTTGGTCTTTATTATTGCTTTTACCAAATGCGGATTTAGCTCAGTGGTAGAGCGTCTCGTTGCCATCGAGAAGGTCGCAAGTTCAATCCTTGTAATCCGCTCCATTTGATTTTCAGAAAAATTCGGCAAGTAAAAAAATCTCAACAGTATTAACAACTTAAAATCACAAGAATGGATTTAGGTCAATTTTCTTTTATTTCTGGATATTTCTCAATATTTCATCGAGCACTTACCATACTCTTACCAGTAAATTCATTTTAAATTTTTTGCAAGCATACACTTGCAGAGAATAGCAAAATCAATTCCAACTTATCAAATTTCTTAAACCACACTTGCAAGCATCCGCTTGCAGCAAAAATCCCCACCTCAATCCATTTTTTTTTAATTTAAAGACAAGCGAT
>CANFNL010000184.1 GCA_947448205.1 Bacteriovoracaceae bacterium | reverse complement strand
TTAATTGAAGGTGATCTTCAATTTGAGGAAGTTTTAGCGAATTTAATTTTAATGTTAAAACGGATTCCTCATTTTTTACATGTTGGAGTTTCTCTAAATCGGAAATCATTTGAGATTTAATTTTGAGAATTGATAATTTATCAACTAATTCACCTAGGGAGATTTCGCATTCTATTTTCATAAGTCTCTATTTAATTTCAGTGTAGACAACAGAGATAATCTCATATGTCTTTACCCCTTTGGGGGTGGGGACTTCGATTGTATCACCAACCTCCTTACCAATCAAAGAACTTCCGATTGGTGAGCGCCAACTAATATGACCTTTTGCTGTATTAATTTCGTCAACTCCAACAATGCCAATAAGTTTTAGCACACTATCCTCATCTTCAATTTCAACACTGGCGCCAAATTGGATTTTGACATTCTGGATACTTGTTGGGTCAACGACATAAGCCTGATCTATCCGAGAGCTTAAAAATCTGACTCGTTTATCAATTTCCCTTAAGCGCTTTTTTCCATAAATATAGTCTGCGTTTTCAGAACGATCTCCATTGCCAGCTGCCCAAGAAATCGTTTTAATGACTTCAGGACGCTCTACTCTTTGCAATTGGTGGAGTTCTTCTTGAAGGACTTTTAATCCCTTAGGAGTTATGTAATTTTTAGTTTTTTCTTTCATACTTACTTGTCCATTAGTTTACTCTACAGAGTTAATTATGCTAATAATTTAATCAGAATTTTAGCACTTCCTTGGAGGGAACATGGCCGCAAGAACTGTTATTCGCATGGGACACCCGACTTTAAGAAAAGTTGCTTCAAAAGTTGATCCCGCTGAAATAGCAAGTCCTGAATTTCAAGAGCTGCTCAAAGATTTATTCGATACAATGAAAGTTGAAGGAGGTATAGGGATTGCCGCTCCACAAATCAATATTTCAAAGCAAGTGACTTTAATTGAGCTACCGGCCAACAGTGAGCGCTATGGAACTCTCCACTCTTGCCCATTATATATTATTATCAATCCAGAAATTAAAATTATTGATTCTACCTTCCAAGGATTTTGGGAAGGCTGTTTATCGGTACCAGGTCTTCGTGGATATGTTGAGAGGCCAAAAAGTGTCCAAATTGATTATCTAAATGAATTTGGCGAAAAAAAGCAAATAATTGTTAGTGATTTTTTATCAACTGTTTTCCAGCACGAGCTCGATCATCTTTTTGGAAAAATTTATATAGATCGCATTACTGATACGACTAAAATTAGTTACCTTGAAGAGTTTGCGGAATTTAATGCAATAAAAAAAGAAGATTCATTAGATGAATGAAATAAAAAATATTTTGTTCAACAAAATTGCAATTGTACACTCGCCCTTTAAAGAAAAATTTTTAATACCCAGACAACCTGGCTTAGTTACTTTTGAATCAACCATAGAATTACTTCCCCCATTTAATCGTTCTGAGTCGCTGGTGGGCCTAAACGATTTCTCTCACATTTGGATTATGTTTGAGTTTCACGCCATTGAAAAAAAGAATGAATCTGCTTCTCTTTCAGTTCGTCCTCCCCGTTTAGGTGGAAATGTTAAGCGAGGTGTATTTGCAACAAGATCACCTTATCGACCTAACAATATTGGCCTCTCGCTAGTAAGACTTGAGCGCATTGAAGGCTATAATTTAATTATTTCTGGCGGCGATTTTCTCGACCAAACACCAGTCATTGATATCAAGCCCTATATCAAAGAAATAGAATCGATACCAGAAGCCAAAAGCAGTTGGATAGATGACAGAAAAGAGGAAAAACTTAAAGTCACTTTTCATTGCGATTGCCAAGAAAATTTAAAAGATCAAATAACTGAAGTGCTCTCACTTGATCCGCGTCCCCGCTTTCATAAAGACGGATATAAAAAGTATGGATCCAGATTAGGCGATTTTGATATCCAATGGGAAGTTTATAATGGGGTTGTTAATGTATTAGAAATAATTTCATTGGCAAAAAACAAATGCAATCCTATTTAATTGAACACCCCGTATCTCCACCTTGAAGACTAAATCCCTTAGGCTTTTCACTAGCAGCTGCTGCTTTTTTCTTTTCTTCTAATTTTTTTAATAGATCTTCTTTACTATCACATGGAGCAACTGCCTGCGTGGGAGCTGGAGCAACACTAGCTTGCTGAGCTATTTTTTTCTTTGTTTTTTTTACTACAACAGCGGGCTCAGTACAAAAAATTGCAAGCGAATAAATCACAAAAGAAGCTGCCATAATTAATTTCATAAAATTGTCTCCCTAATCTTTTGAACTATAATTAAACACTCTAAACCCCATTAAAGCACGATACCAACTCCTTGGTATAATTTCTAAAATGGTAACAATAATCTTCATGCGCATTGGAAACAAGTAGAGAACTTTTTTCTTCTCGACAGCCTTCTTAATTAATTTAGCAGCTTTTTGAGAACTCATTATAAAAGGCATTTTGTGATTGTTTTGCTTTGTTAGTGGCGTATCGATAAATCCAGGAGCAATAGCACTTACATTAATCCCAACGGGCTTTAGATCAATCGAATAAGATTCACAAAGCCTAAGCACTGCTGCTTTAGAAGCACTATAAGCACCGGCCCCAGGCAATCCTATAAAGCCTGCCACTGAAGCTGTAGCCACTAAGTGGCCTCGCTTTTGGGGCACCATTATCTCCAGGGCAGCTTCAAAAGCATTAAGAACTCCCTTAACATTGATATCGATAATATTATTGGCCACGGAAAATAAGGGAGTCTTTGATTTAGCACCAACTGATCGTCCAGCGTTAGCAAAAATGATGTCGAGATTGCCTTGAGCAAAATCAAAAATAGCCGTGCGCAACTCTTCGCGATTGACCACATCAACTTGATAACATTTTAAAAGTTTATATTTATTTTTAATTTCGCTGGGAAATTTTTCCAAATTTCTGGCACAGATCCCAACGCGATGACCTTCTTCTAAATAAAGTTGGGCCAAAGCAAGGCCAATTCCAGTTGTTCCGCCGGTAATGAATATATTCACAAAACTCCAAGGTGATTCAGTCAAAATAGAATTAGGAATAGTCTAAGTCGAATCTGCTATTGGGACAATAGCTTTAAGCTTTACACGGAGGGTTAGATTGAACTTAAAAAAGTCATTATTTTCCTTGACGATGCCCCATGAAGTTCTTTATATTTTATCTTCATTTGAATGATTACTACTTCCACGGGGGCGTAGTTAAGTTGGTTATAACGTCTGCCTGTCACGCAGAAGGCCGAGGGTTCGAGTCCCTTCGCTCCCGCCATTTACTTTGATCAAAAATCTCCTAAAGAACTCTCAAAAACAAAACTTAACAACAGAAAACAATTAATCACAAATTGGAATTGCAGTAATTTACGATTAAGCATCAGCCTTTTATTCTTTAATCGGAAATCCGTCAGTAAGCTCCTCAAAATCATCTTCGTGACGATTCAGTCACAAAAATCAAAACCAATGTTTTTCACATCGGCCTATATTGGGTCGTAATTTTAAAAATCC
>CANFNL010000183.1 GCA_947448205.1 Bacteriovoracaceae bacterium | reverse complement strand
TAATCAGAGAGGGTTTTATCAGGAATTGGTACACCTAAGCAGGTGTGGAGGTTTGCTCCGCCTAGATCTAAATCGATAGCAGCTACTTTATGGCCCATTAAGGCAAGACATATCGCCAAATTGGCTGTGACAAGGCTTTTTCCAACGCCTCCTTTACCACCACCGATGGCCCAAACTTTTTGTTGTCCTTGAGACCCTAAATGTGTTTGAAATTCACTACTTAGGCTCGATTGATCATTTAGTATAGACACAAGATTCCATCCTTAGCTTTGCTCTAATCCATAATCTTAACAGATCTTTCTCACTATTATAGAAAGAAAAACAACAGAATGTAAGGGAAAAAAGAGGAAAGTCGCTGAAACTACGAATGTAGTAATTAATGCATGGAGATTTACAGCCAAGCAGTGTGCTTGTAAGCTTGTAAAACTAACAGCTACTTGAAACACATAGGCTACCATTTTACTTGGTTGTCTGGATACTAGGAGCCTCTGAATGGGACAAAGTCTTCTTTCGCAAGTTAGAGTTTCTGAATCTTTTCGCTTGAGAAGTGATCTACATATTGCTCGCAAGCTTTGGCATATGGCCACCGGGCTTATAGGTTTAACGGTTTATTATAAGTCAGGTCTTTCGATCGAAACAATGGCGACGGCGTTGCTTTTATTTGCAGCTCTGGCTTTCATGGTGGAATTCTTTAGATTGCGAAATGAGAGAGTTAATAAATTTCTAATGGTTTTAATGAAGCCAGTCATGCGAGAATCAGAGAAAAATTCCGTTAGTGGCATGCCTTTTTATGCATTAGGTGTGTCGTTATCACTTTTCTTTTTTCCTGAAAGAATTGCTATTCTTTCGGTGTTGTTTTTGATTTTCGCCGATCCGATAGCTTCTTTTTGTGGAATTTTATACGGACGCGATAAAATCCTACCCAATAAGTCACTTCAGGGGACAATTGCAGCTTTTTCTGTTTGTTATATTGTCACTTTGGTTTTTGGACTTATTCATACAAGTCCAAGCATGAACCTTTTGATTTTTTCAATTTTTGCAGGAGCAATTGGAGCAGTCTCAGAGTTATGCTCTCAATTTGTTGATGATAATTTATGTATTCCCGTTATTTCGGGCTTAGGACTTTTTCTGCTAAATTTTCTCGTCAGCGTTTTCTAACTTTCGTTAGCTAGCATTCTTATTTTCATACTCAAATGCTTCGAGGCGCTCAAAGTTTTTGATCGCCTCTGACATTTCTAGATTTTCATTTTCAGGAGTTTCTCCCACGAGTAACGAATTCATCATCTGCACCCGATCGAGTAAGGAAGTGCTTTCTAAAAAAATTTGTTTTAATTCAATATCCTTTATGACTAGCATGCATAAGATATTAACTAATTTGGTAGGATTATTAATATCTCTTAAAAAAATTTCTCGCTCCCGCACAGAAGAAACGTGTCGATGAAGCCAGCTTTCAAGAACTCCACGCAGCCTCTGGATGGGAGAATTGTATAGGGTTTGCGTGAACTCATGTTTATCACTATACTCATCTACAAAATAGAGTGGATAAGGATCTTGAGACGCTATCGATAAGAGTTTGATTCTCTCTAGTCCTTGCACAACAACACTTAAGCTGTGGTCATCGTTGAGATCAATCAATAGAATTTTTCCCAAAGTCGCTACATTTCTGGAGCGCTTCCCTGGATGATAAAGCGCAATTGTTATATTATTTTCAAAACAATTTAGAATCATCTCCTTAGATACTTGATCTGTAACTGTTAATGGAATAACCGTCTGAGGGTAAAAGATATTATTAAATAAATAGAGCGTAGGGATAGCTTTTTTCATTATAAATCATTGTAGAGGAACTTAGGCAAGAGCCGTAATTCAAGTAATTGGCTTGAAATCCATTAGAGGAATTGAGACAATAGTGCCAACTCTTCAAGGTGGAGAGCGAGTAGGGTCGTAAAAATGATTAAATTACTAAATCCAAAGATTGTCAGAAAGATATGGGGAGGCTGTAAACTTGAAGTCATGAAGGGAATTTCTCCCTCAAGAGGGCTGGAGCCAGTTGGAGAAACTTGGGAAATTAACGACGAAGAACTACCCTATCTTGCCAAATTTATCGATACTAGCGATGAGCTCTCCATTCAAGTTCATCCCGGAGATGAATACGCCAAGGCCTATGAAAATTCTTTGGGGAAAACAGAATGTTGGATTATTTTGGAAGCCGCCCCTAAAGCTGGAATCTACTTAGGACTTAAGCCAGGCATTACTAAAACACATCTAGAGAAAGCCTTAGTCGAGGGCTTGGCAATAAATGAATTATTAAATTTTTATGAAGTCTCTGCAGGGGATTTTTTCTTTGTTCCTGCTGGAAGTATTCATGCAATTGGAAAAGATATTACACTTGCAGAAGTTCAACAAAATTCTGGAATCACCTATCGGGTTTGGGATTGGATGAGGCTCGATGATTTGGGTAAGAGTCGCGAATTACATGTAGAAAAGTCTTTGGACGTAATTAATTTTGAGAGTAGTGCTAATCAATTAGACTATTTTCACTTTAAAAAGAATTTATTTCAAAGTCCAGGAATAAAAGAACTTTGTTCTCATCCAAACTTTCATCTATTCCTGCTGAATATGTCGGCTGGTGAAAAACTCAATCCGAGTTTAATCGATAATAATCGCCCGTGTTCAGTATTGAATTTAGCCGGTAAAATTAGAGTTAACCAGCAAGAGATTTCTTCTTATGAAGCGGCAACTTTTTACGATGAAGGACAATTGCATTTTGAAGCTATTGAAGATGGATCGCTGTTGTTGATCTTATAGAAAAAAAATAAGCCCGATCTTCAAGGGGGGGAAGACAAGGCTTTTTTGTATCGCAAAGGGGGGAGTTCGCGATAGTTTTTATTATTTTTGTTCACAACTTAATGGATACGTCATCTCGTGACCGGATTTGGCTTTAATTACAATATAATCTTCTACATCAGAAAAATGTGCAGAATCAGCAATATGAATTGTGTGCTTTTGGTTTTCAAAATTTACAATTTTAGTCATCCCTTTATAAGATGATATTGATTTTGAAATCACTGAAGCAATTTCTCGATTTGCAGACGTATCAAACTCACTAAAAAAAGTGACTTTAGTGTCCTTAATTTCAAAAATTTTATTTGATCGTGGAGTATGACAGATGATACTAGCTTGTGTCGTTGCGGTTATCATTGTCATAAGAGTGATAAATAATGCTTTCATAGGCTACTCACTTTTTAAAGTTACTTGTGAGGTTTTAAAGCAAGGAGAATGCCAGTTTTCTCAACCTGGATTATAGGAGTTAGCTAGTGGCGGGGGAATAGAGTGTCTAAAGTTTTTTTGAGTATGTATAAAAGTTAGTCAATCAATACTTTCATAAAAGCACTGTACTTACCACGCGATTCTGTCCTCCCTTAATTACCATGCGACTTTGTCCTTTTATAACTTTTTTGAAATCCTCTTAGGAAATTGAACTTTCAATAGTTTTACTTCTTAAAAAGGGATTAAGGATGGT
>CANFNL010000182.1 GCA_947448205.1 Bacteriovoracaceae bacterium | reverse complement strand
GTTTTACCAAGCCCTAATGAGCCAATCCATTTATAGCTAAAATTAACGGAACCAAAATAGTCTCTGGCCGCTGGAAGTATAAAGGCCTGGGCACTTACCGTACTAGTATTACTTTCAGAAAAAGTGACATAACTAGACTCAGCTGCCGGAAGTAAATAATCAGCTGTTCCAGCTGCCTTTGATATTGAAATATTAACTATTGCGGGGTCACCTTCTCCATCAATATCAGTAATAGTATAACTAAATCCTGCCGGACCATATTGTAAAAAACGTGGAGCAATAACTGTTGAACAAACTCCACCAGTGCAATCACAACGATTATCGACAAAGTTCTTGGAAGCAAGAAAACTAACTTTTAAATTTTGTACCTCTCCATAATAAAATTGCACTTCGGGAACTATCACCGGATTAACAGTATAGGGAGCAGAGAGGACAAGAAGATTATTGAGCGCAGTTGTAAAAATACCCAATTGATTAAGAAGATTTGTATAGTCGAAGGTTAATTTAGCAATAGCTAATGAACTCTGCATTTTTGCAATATTTAAAGCGGCATTGGTCCCATCAATACCTGAAGGAATACTGGCCGCTAAAAAAGTAGAAGTGTTATAAACTGATGTCGCAAGAGTAAAAATAGCCTTGGATATGACCTGTGGAGAGACGGCTTCAATATTGGCAGAAAGGTTATTAACTCGACAGGAAATAGCCTTATCATTATTTGCATCTGAATAAGTTAGCGTAATAGTCTTTGCAGTTTCCTGTTGAAAATTTGTAGTTAAGAGAGTGCCAACGGGCTTGCCCCTAGCTGAAACAACTGTTTCACAACTCCTAGAGACATTATTAAAAATTTGAGTTGGTTGACAAACAGCTTTTGAGACAGCGGCATTGGGAATACAGCCATTTAAAAATATTATAACAATACTTAATAATAAAAAATGAATGGTCCAAAGAATCTTCATATAATCTTTTTAATTAAAATTTCCCTAACAGCTTATCGAAGAGTTAACGACAATCTTTAAAGTTCCTTACTATTTTAAACTTAAGCGATATTGTCAGTTATATTCTGTGAATGAATTTTTAAAATCCCAAATATCCCAAAACTTTAGCTTAGAGAGGGCCAAATAAGGAAATTTCACTAGGAAGAAAAAATGGCTCTATTTCTTGGCAGTGACTATGCTAAAATAAGAAAATGAAATATTTCAGATTGATATTCATTACTTTAGCAATATGTTTCAGTACTGCTGTGCTAGCGAAAACTAAACAGCCCAAAGAAGAATTAATCGTAGTACAGACTGTTTCCAAAAATCGCAGATCATTTGTGATTTCAAAAGGGCTAAAAGATGGAGTAGTTAAAGGCCAGGAAATAATCTTTGCTAATGATTCTGTCAGCATCGTCTGTAAGGTCATTGAAGTTAATCGCGACTACTCTCTTTGGATGCCAATTGATTCACTGGTAAATATTCCTTTTAAAAAAGATGAAATTATTAGTTATAATTCTCATAATTACGGAAATGTGGCACTTAATATTGTAAGTGATGTTAACAATATTACTCCAGCATTGAGTTATGATGAGGTCTATAAAAAATTTAGAAAAAATAATAATCTTTCTGCTAAATTAAATTTTAATCGAGGCTTGTCACAATCATCTTCAGATGTGAGTTCCGATAATAATTCAACTAGAAATGGGTACGGAGCAAGTTTCGAGTACAATTATCGCCTAAACTATGAAATTGAGTTAAGTGTAGGGGCCAGAATAGATTCGGAAAACTATCGGCTAAATGACGCCCAACTAGATATCCCTACTAACAGGAAATTGGTATCTATCGCACTAACCTATCATTTAATGAGTTTTAGTGAAGATCAAAATAATTTCTACTTAACTCTAGCTGCCGGATTGGGAAATTCAAAAACAATAGTAAACAATGCAACGAGTTCAGGACCAGTTTTCGTATTGCCAGAGGCGCGATTAGGATATCTTAAACCGCTTTCAAAAAAGTATGCTGCAATTTTTGAAGGCTCAGTAGAATCCTTAAATATTCATGAAAAATTTCCTAACTCAGCCGAGCAGGTCACAAGCATTCTCAATTTGAAATTTACCGTGGGCCTAAGATTTTAAATTTTTACTTATTTGTACAACCCAATTTCTTTTAGTCTTTGGGTTAAAAAATCTCCGGCCGATATATCGGGATAGAGAGCTTTTTCACCCACACATGAAGGAATACAACGAAGCATAGCATTTGAGTGAGGGTGAACAAAAAATGGCATCGAATAACGAGCACTAGAATCAGTTGTTGGATTAATTACTCTATGAGTTGTCGATGGAAGAACATTATTAGTTATTCTAGACATCATATCGCCTGTATCAACCACAATTTCTCCAGGCTTTGAATTAACATTTAACCAACTGCCATCGCGTTCTAATAATTGAAGCCCTGAATCGGTTGCCCCAACTAACATTGTAATTAAATTAATATCTTCATGGGCAGCAGCTCTTATAGAATTTTGAGTATCTTCACCTTTTGTCGGTGGATAATGAATAGTTCTAATAATGGAGTTACCATCTTGAATCATTTCTTTAAAATAGATTTCTGGTAAATCTAATCCTTTTCCAATTGATTCAAGAAGGATTTGAGAAGTTAAATCCATTGCTTCATAAAGCTCAATGAAAGTTTTCTGAAATTCAGCAATTTCAGAAGGCCAAGTGTTTTCTGGATAAATCCCTTTATACTGACTTGAAGCCAATAACTCACGTCCTACGTGCCAAAATTCTTTCAAATCAGGATTTGTATTATTCTTAGCATGCTCAGTTTTAAAAGGCGTATAACCTCTTTGGCCACCGTTATCCATTTTGTATTTTAATTTAGTCTCTAAAGGCAAATCGAAAAATTTTTGAACTAATTCATAAGCTTTATTAATTTTTTCTTGTTCAATTGTGTGATCTTTTAAAATGATGAAGCCATAGTCCTTTAAACCCGTGAAGATATCATCAACGAATTTATTTTTGTCGCCATTGGTTCCATTGACGTAACTAAGCAAACTTAATTCTGGAACTCTTCTTACTTGACTCATAAAACCTCACTTGTTTTTAGTGACTATAACAAACAGTGCCTTTTAAATCTTATAGAATATGAAGACGACACCTATCTAATAAAGAGATAGTAAATATTTAAAGACTAAACCTTATAACAGAATTCATAAAAACCAGGGCCAATAAATTTAATCGCCTGTAAATTTTACAACGCCAAGATCGTGATTCACAGACAGTAACTAATCGATCATAATAACTTTAATTTAGTAAAACATTTTAAAATATGCGCGTGGTAAGTTATGATTTCTCGTTATGAATCAAAATTAATATCTGCTATCTGGAATGAAGAGCATAAATACCAAACTTTCTTAAAAATAGAGCTTGAATTATTAAGTGCTTTAGAAGAAAAAAAAACAATTCCCCCTGGGATTGCAAATACTATTTCTAAGACTGTAAAAATTAATCCATCTCGAATTGATGAGATCGAACAAATTACCCGTCATG
>CANFNL010000181.1 GCA_947448205.1 Bacteriovoracaceae bacterium | reverse complement strand
TCAATCACACAAAACTTGCTACAAATAAAGTTTTAAAAATTCAAATGAATAACTCTTCTTTGGATATTATTGAATTTTCACCACTTGTGACTTTTCATAATTATAATGTTTATCAATGGAAAAAAATGCTAGAAACTTTTTTTCAAACTCAAGAAATTGACTTTGAAAATATCTTATTAGATACGCCGTATTTTAATATGGTTTCAAATCCCCCAACTCATTCAGGGGAATTTTTATTTGCCATCGAAGTAGTCTTGTTTCATTTAATAAATAAACAGCGGCCAGATCTCCTTGGTGATCGACCTACAAAAATAAAAATAAATTCACTCTTTTCTAAAGATTCTCCAGACAAAACGGATTTTAGCAAGACAGATTGCCTTAAGTTAAAAATAAGGCCTGGTAATAAACAAATTCATGAAACACTCACACTTATCAAGCAAGCACTCGAAATCAATCCCTCCATAAAGTTTCGGCTCGATGGCAATAGATCGTTTAATTTAGAAGAATTAATTGAATTTGAAAATGCATTAAGCACTGTCCTCACGAGCATTGAGTATTTAGAAGAGCCGCTTAAAAATCATAATGACTATTGGATTTTCAAAAAAGTCTCAAAAATTCCTTATGCCCTTGATGAATCAGTCATTGCTTACCAGCACAACCTTGAAGCTGTTGCCCAAGAGTGTATTCTCATTTTGAAGCCATCATTGTTATCCTTGAGTAAGTGTTTTGAATTCATGAATAAACTAAAAAATACTATGGTTATTAGCTCAAGTTATGAGGCCCCAAGCTTACTTTTGGCCTTTAACTACTTAGCAAGCCTGGCCCCTGAGACCTTTCATGGACTTGATACTCAAAAATTCCTACCACATAGCTTAAGTAATTCTAATTTAATTTAAATTTTTAACGAACTTCTTTAACTTTTTTTGACTTAAGATATACTAAAAAGATTAGATCAAAGACTTAGGAGTTTTTTATGAAAATATTTTTTAACACTGCTTTGCTGACAACTCTTATCCTTATCAGCTCGTGTTCTCACTTGGGATATGGCTGCAAGGAGGGCACTCAATGCAAAATGAAAAAAGAAGAGTGTAATGAGTGTTGTAAAAAAGCTGGCATGAAAGACGGTGAACAATGCCCAATGCGTGAATCAAATGCTCAAAAAGCAGAAGCCACTGCTGCTAAAAAATAATTTTTACGGCAAATTTTCATCACTATGAACTGGCGTTAAATCAGCATAAAATTAAGCTGAGGAGACCTTTATGAAAGCTTATTTCAAATTACCTTTATTTACTCTTATGCTTCTTATTCTGACGCTGGTGTCCTGTTCACACCAAAAACCCCAGGAGCGCTCTGTAGCAGCTCAGTCGTGTCTAGATTCGGTTAGACCAGAGTACCATTCTTATTTTGATTCTGTTGAAAAGTGTATGGATAAAGAGCCTCAAAAATGATATTTTGCCCCCGAATTCATAATATTTGGGGGATACATGAGAAAGCTTTTTTTCGCACTTTGCTTACTGTTGCCTAATTTAGCCTTAACATTTGACACTCAAATCAAAGGTTTTATTGCCCTAGATGCTTTAAACTACAAAAAAATTGATCGCCAAAAAGATGCAATAGATATTGGTATTGGTGTCTTAGACCTTAAAGTCTTTGCAGAACAAGAAAACATGACTGCCGCTATCAAATTAAATATCGATGGTAATCTCTCCGTTCAAAACACTCTTTTTGAAGAGGCGTATGCAACTTATAGAGGAATTAAAAATTGGAAATTCACTTTAGGTAAAGGCGTGGTTAAGTTTCAAAATTTACATTGGGGAGTTGTCGCTAATACTTACCAAGATGGTGGGACAATACTTGAATCTGAAAATAGTGTGAGAAAATTAGCCAACAAAGCTCTCATGGCTTTTGCTTACGGAAATCGTGATGCTGGCTTTACCAATACTTTCACCATTTGGGGCGATAGCCAAGAAATCCAATATGATGAAAAAGGAAATCCTAAATACATCTCATCTGGATCTTCTTCTAATACTATTACTGCCTACAATACCAAATCTGTTCCTGCCTTCACGACTCAAAAGCAATTGGGTCTTGCCAATAAATTAGAGCTCTTTAAAAGTGATATTTGGACAATAACTACGGGAGAGATGTATTTCAAAAATAAGCTGCAAGATAAAGCTAGCTACGCCCTAGATTTTGGCGCAGTTTTAGATAGTACTGTTTGGGAGGCATGGGTGGATATGATTTATGGCTTCACAAGTAAAGCTCCATTTGAGTCTTATACGACTTTTAGGAAAAATGAGTACTTCCTTCAAATGGGTGCTCAATACCATTTCAATGAATTTTGGAGCGTATTAACTAATATGGAATACCTTCATGTTAAAGATCAGGCCCATACGTACTCCAATTTTACGATTGATGGTACCTCTTACCAAGCTGACTCCAAAATATTTAAAAATGGCGAAACAGTAGTCTCTACTAATTATAAAATTGAAGCAGGTGGTCAGTATAAACTGTCTAAAAGCTCATTCATTACTTCAGGTCTTTTATATGAGAAGAAAATTGCGGCTAAAAATGGGGTAGATAACCTCACTTATATTCATTGTGTCTTTAACCCAAATGCCGAGGCTTACCAGCTACTTTCGAGTATTTCATTTTGGTTTTAAAGCAAATACTGAATGTAAAATTTTCAAAGCAGTCTTAAAGATCCAAGTTAGGTGTATAAATAGGTAAACATTTATAACCTTGTTAGGATCTAAAGATGTCAAAGCTGAGAGTTTGTAGTTCACTTTTTTGCTTACTGCTTATTCTCTCTTCTTTGGGCGAAAGCCTTGGAGCGACTTCAACTAAAAGCCTAAATTACATGAATCAAGAATTAAGCTTCAATGCTCCAGCAATTATATATGGTCGAGATGACCGCTATGAAGCTAATTCATATTTTGATGATAACTTTGTCAAAAAAGCTCACTCTGTTGCCATGAGAGTGGCAAATAAACATTTGAGCGAAAGCCGCGAAGATCCAAATATCATTAATTTTTTAAATAAAAAATTAAAGCAAACCATGCCTCAACTTTGCCCTACTGAAAAATACTTAGAGCAAACAATCCTCGGGGATTGTACTGGTTTTTTAGTCTCTCCTACAACACTGGTGACGGCCGGCCATTGTATGAAGAGCGAAAATGAATGCTTGAACAATAAGTGGGTTTTTGATTACAACGAAGATACCAAAGATTTAAAAAAGAATGATGTCTATGCTTGCAAAAAAATTATTTCTCAAAAAGAAATCTATTCTAAAAACGAAGTCAGTGATTATGCAGTTATCCAGTTAGACAGACCTGTCTTTGATCGTGCTCCCTTAGAGCGAAGAAAATTCGGACAAGTACCCTATGGAACTCCGCTTTTAGTTATAGGTCATCCATTAGGCTTGCCAATGAAAATAACTGATGGTGCAGAAGTTATGCCTATGAATGATATTGAACTTAAAACAAGATTTCGTTCGCTCTTTTTAAGAGACCACTACTTTACGGCAAATTTAGATTCATATGCTGG
>CANFNL010000180.1 GCA_947448205.1 Bacteriovoracaceae bacterium | reverse complement strand
TTCGTGTTTTTTGTTTTTTTTCTTTTTGGCAGAAAATTTGCGAGGGAGGTCTTCCAAAGTCATTGATAGTGTCGCAAGCTCGAGGGGCTTTTTCTTAATTAAATTAAATAAGTCTTCAAAACTTTCTATGTAATAATAGATTGGTTGTAAAATATCGATACGAAAAGGTGTTCTTAATGCACTAAGAGCTTCAAGAGGAACCCTTTGTGGAATATTGCTTTCAACTGAATAAATAATTTCAGATTTTGAAGAGAGAATTCCTCCTCCATAAGCTTTTAAAATATTATCTTCTCTGATTAGACCAAACTCAATTGTGAACCAAAATAATCGAAATAAACGCATTTGGGTTTTTATATCTGCCATCAAGGCAAGTTTACCAAATTGATGCATGAATTCAGCGTAAAGCGAATTCGTGAGAAGGGGACAATGACCAAAAAGTTCATGGAAAACATCGGGCTCTTTGATATAATCAATGTCAGCTGGAATACGAATAAAATTAGCGGCAGGAAATTTTTTTTTTGAAAGCAATGTAAAAAAAGTATCAGGTTGAATAAGGGCCGGAACTGGCTGAATTCCCCATCCCGTGTGAGAGTTCAAGATTGAAGTTATCTCTTGGTGCTGAGGGATCTTATCAGAGAAATGGAGAAGTTCAGTGCCAAGAATAAACTCTTTAGATGCTCGATTTAAAATCAATTCTTTTTGGCGATTCAATAAAAATGCCCAAGTTGAATTTTCTTCAACGGAGTAATCGGCAACCCCATTTTGATCTAGAACTTTTGAGTGATAAATGTGTTTTGCTTTCAAGATAATTCTCTTTTATAAATGGGACGCCGATAGGCAAACATGGCATAGAGGGCTGGATAAAGAGCAATATCGAGCATCTTATTTCCCGAAGTGTATTCAATATCATCTATAACAAATGAGGAAAGCTCATTAATTTTTTCAATTCGATGAATATGCTTCCATTTTGACAATGGAGGTGGAAGAAGTGCGCCTTCATCGACAAAATAAATTTCATAATTGCTTTTAAAATCTCCAGTAATATGGCTAATCCATTTTTGATCTAAGAAGCCAAAGAGATTCATCTTTAAATGAACTTCATCACCTTTTTTACATCCGTCGAATCGCTCAACTGTCAAAGACATAAGTGGAGGCTTTAGTGCTTGGAAAAGCTGTAAGTTAAATTTAGAAAAAACTATTTGAAAATTTTTTTCAACTTTCGTTTTAATAATAATTTTCATGCAACCTGATTGTTATGCTGCTTTTTTAAGCGAGTACTTTATTTTTTGATTATTATAGAGAGATTTAAAAGGAACTAGCCAGCTATCATCTGTTAGACGAAAGGTGATTTTTAGATGACTGCTCTTGGGTTGTGACTTAATAAAAGTTGAAGGAAATAAGGCTAGAGGAGCATGCTCTAAAATAAATTCAATCTTTTTATCACTAGCTATTTTCCCAGAGTACAATGCTGCTAAACAAACATACACACCATACTGATTGGCTTCGATAACCATTGATGATTGATTGGATTGATTAATTTCGTTAATTAGTTTTCTAGAATCGTGGTTGAGAGTAAAAGGATTTAGGTGTCGATAGCAATTGAGCATTCTTCGATGACTTCTTGAGAGATTCTTTTTTTCTTCAGGGGATAAATTAAGGCTGTCAAACGAGGACATCATGGTGTCGGTAAGACTTTCTTCAAAGCCATCGAGGAGTGATGGATTTTTGTATTTTAGTGAGATATTTTTATGAGCAGATTTGCTATCATGTAGTAGTATGCTACCTTTAAAACTAACGGTTTTGCTCATATTAAAAATCCTGAGGTTGGTGTTTAATAGATAATAAAGCCTATCGACTTTTTTAGGTAAAAGATGAGTCTTATGTTAAGTCTTAATGTGTTATCAGGTAGTTAGATTGGTTGATTGTTGTAAATCTCTGCCCAAAAAAGTTGGAAATTAATTTTTTTTAATCTCTCTTGAATCTCATTTTAATCTTTCCCCCCCATACTCAATGAAGATTTAAAATATTGATTCTTGTTTGAATCGCTTAACACACACACTGGAGACACACATGAAATTTTTACTAGCACTTGCACTTTTAACATCTGTTGCATTCGCTCAAGAAGCTAAAAAAGAAGAACATAAAGCAGAAGTTGCTCCTGCAGCAAAAGAAGAGAAAAAAGAAGAACACAAAGCTGATCACAAAGCAGATAAAAAAGCTGCTTATAAAGCAGCTAAAGAAGCTTGCCTAAAAGAGAATAAAGACTTAAAAGGTAAAGAATTAAAAGAATGTATCGTATCTAAAAATAAATAATTAAAAGCAAAATAATTTGCTTTAATCTAACACAAATGGAGATTCACATGAAAAACGCAATCGTAATCGCTCTTGCTCTAGTATCAGTTTCTGCTTTCGCAGCTAAAGTAACTAAAGAGCAAAAAGCTTGTATCAAAGCTATCAGCAAAGACCTTAAAAAAGACGAGAAGAAAGCTGCTAAAGCTGCTTGTATGGCTGCTCCAGCTGCAGAAGCAAAAACTGAAGCTGCTCCAGCTGCAGCTGCTCCAGCTACAAAATAATTATTACTTAATCAGTAAAATTATATAGGGGGATTCTTCGGAATCCCCCTTCTTGTTATAGATCCAATTATATATATCTTAGACGCGTTGCTTATTTTTACTAACACTTCTTTTCACCTTTCAATAATCTTTGTACAATCCAGCCATGAGAATTTTAGTCGTTGAAGATCAGCCGAAAATGGCCAGTTTTATCAAAAAAGGTCTACTTGCCCAAGGGTATATCGTAGATGTTTCTGAGAGCGGTATGGGAGCGGAAATTCTTTCGGCCGAGAATGCTTATGACTTAATGGTTTTAGATGTGAATCTTCCTGATCAAAATGGTATGGATACCGCCAGACATATGCGACGAGATGGTTTTAAAGCACCCATTCTTATGCTTACAGCGCTAAGTTCAACAAAAGATAAGATACACGGCCTTGATGCGGGAGCCGATGATTATTTAACAAAGCCTTTTGATTTTGAAGAACTCTTAGCTCGCATTAGGGCGCTCCTGAGGCGCAATGCAGGTAGCGAGATTTCCAAACTTCGTTTTGCAGATATCGAACTTGATTTGGTTTTAAGAAAAGTGGTGAGAGAGAATAAGGAATTAAATCTAACCAGCAGAGAATTTTCGCTATTGGAATATTTCATGAGACATCCCAATCGTCCATTAACTCGAGTGGAGATAAGTGAGCATGTGTGGGATGTGAATTTTGATACAAATACGAACGTCATTGATGTTTATATAAATATGTTACGAAAAAAAATAGACTCACCATTTGAGAAAAAACTCATCCACACGATGGTTGGTTATGGGTATATTTTAAAAGAATCCTAGAGTAAATTTCGAATGAAAATCTTGCAGAAATTTAGTTTAAAATTAAAATTAACATTACTGTTTTGCTTTGTTTTTACAAGTATGCTTATTGGTTTTAGTTACACGCTTTATAATGAATTTTCTGCTCTTCAGTCTGATGAATTTGATACTACTCTTTATAATTATGCTATCGATGTTGCCGAATCTCTCGATATCGACAAATATGGCGAAGTGGAATTCAATCCAGATATTATTAAACTTAATGAAAAAATCCTCCCATTTGCCTTGGGGACTAGTTATATTTCAGTTCT
>CANFNL010000179.1 GCA_947448205.1 Bacteriovoracaceae bacterium | reverse complement strand
TATTCCCCATTAGACTTTTAGACTAATTGAGGATCTAAATGAGTGTAAAAATAGTTACAGAAAAAAATATAGAAGAAATTTTAGATAAAAATCAGATTATTTTTCTCGATTTTTGGGCAAGCTGGTGTGAGCCTTGTAAAGTCTTTGCCCCTATTTATGAAAGAGTTGCCACCGCACATCCTGATATTTTTTTTGGTAAAGTAAATACTGAAAACGAACTACTTTTAAGTTCGGATTTTAATATTCGCTCGATTCCAACTCTAGTTATTCTTAAAGAAGGCACCATTATATTTTCAGAATCAGGAGTTATTCCTGAGTATGTCATGACTAACATAGTGAGCATGGCGCGAAAAATTGATGTAAATAATTTAGAAAAAGATGACTAAATTGATCTATGGCCTCTTTATTATAAAATTATAAAGAGGCTAATTTTGAAATTAGTTACTTAGTTAATTCGCTAAAAAAATTTTTCATCCCTTCCCAAGAGCGTTTATCTGCAATGGCATTATAGGCTACACCTTTTGTGATATCATCACCTGCCCCTTTTTCGGTAAAGCTGTGAACTGTACCCGAGAATGCTGTAAACTGATAAGTTACTTTGGAGTCATCCATTTCTTTTTTAAAGCTGGCCACTTCTTCAGCAGGAACATAAGAGTCAAGTGCACCGTGATATACTTCTACTTGCCCTTTGAAGTTTTTGGCATCAACTGGAGTTGGATTAGATAATCCTCCATGGAAGCTGACAATTCCTAAAACATTGGCTCCAGAGCGACCAAGCTCAAGCGCAGCTGTTCCACCAAAACAGTAACCAGTAGCAAGAAGTTTTTTAGCATCGACGTGCTTATTTTTTTCCAGTTCAGACAAAGCAAGATTAACTCGATCGCGCAAAAGTTTACGATCCATCTTATACATTGTCGCCAGCTCACCTGCTTCTTTGGTATTTTTAGGTCTCACACCTTTGCCGTATATATCCCCTGCAAAAGCAACGTAACCAAGTTTAGCCAACTCCGTAATCTTTGATTCTGTTTCAGCAGAAATTCCCATCCAATTGTGAAAAACCACAACACCTGGTTTTTTTCCTTTTAATTGAGTATCAAAGGCGATAACACCTTCAAAAGTTTTATCGCCTGAGGTGTATTCAACTTTTTCTAACTTAATTTTCGCTTCTGAATTCATGGATAAAAGTCCCATTAAAAATATCGATGTTAAAATACTTTTCATAATTTCTCCAAAAAAATTTATATATTAAGCGCTCTATTATCTGTTGCAGCTAAACAGGCTTCTTTAAGTGCCTCTGAATAAGTAGGGTGTGCATGACTGGTGCGCGCAATATCTTCAGCTGAAGCCCGATACTCCATTGCTAGAACTGCTTCACCTATAAGATCAGCACAACGTGGACCAATCATATGAACACCTAAAATTTCATCAGTTTTTTTATCAGCTAATACTTTTACAAAACCATCTGACTCATTTGATGCTCTGGCTCGCCCAGAAGCTTTAAATGGAAATGATCCTACTTTATAATCGCGTCCTGCGGCCATTAATTGCTCTTCGGTTTGCCCGACACTTGCTACTTCCGGCCAGGTATAAACAACTCCAGGAATGAGGTTATAATCAATATGCGGCTTTTGCCCTGCTATTATTTCTGCAACTAACACACCTTCCTCTTCTGCTTTATGGGCAAGCATAGAGCCTTTCACAACATCTCCAATAGCATAGATATGAGAAATATTTGATTGAAGATGAGAATTAGTTTCAATACGATTTCGATCGTCTAACTTCACTCCCGCTGCAGCTAAATTTAATCCTTCAGTATAAGGTCTTCTTCCCACGGCCACTAGACAGTAATCTCCTTCAAGGGAGACGACGGTATCAGTTTTTTTATCCTTAGCTTTTACAGTTACCTTTTTTGCTGTGGATTTTACTTCTGTTACACCATGACCAAGTAAGAACTCTACACCATCTTTTTTCAAAATTTTGTGTAAGCTTCTCCCAAGTTCCGCATCCATCATTGCCACAATTGAATCTGCATATTCAACAACCGTCACCTCTGTGCCTAATCTTCTAAAGACGGAAGTAAGCTCAAGGCCTATGACTCCGCCTCCAATGACAATTAATTTTTTTGGCTGCTCCTTTAAAATAAGGGCTTCTGTAGAAGTTATAATGCGATCTTTATCAATGACAACGCCAGGAAGTGAAGAAGGTTTTGAACCTGTCGCAATGACAATTTTAGCACCTTTGATTTCGGTAGTTTCTTTTTCTCCTTTTATGGATACAATATGAGCATCAACAAATGATCCTAATCCTTGGTAGACATCAATCTTATTTTTTTTCATCAAAAAGCTCACGCCCCCACAAACATCACTGACAACTTTTTTTACTCTCTCTCGCATCTTGTTAAAATCCAAAGTCACTGATGAAGTCGTAATTCCGTGATCCTTGAAAGAGTGATTGAGTTCATGAAATTTTTCACTAGAATCAAGCCATGCTTTCGACGGAATACAACCAACATTTAAACATGTTCCGCCGAGAGTTTTATATTTTTCAATAATGGCAACTTTCATCCCTAGTTGAGCGCATCTAACAGCACAAATATACCCGCCAGGACCTGATCCGATTACTACAACATCATATTCTTTCATGATTTATCTATCTCCTAAATTATAACTTAGATTTAATTAAAACATCCCGTTTCTTGCTTTTGCTTGGATAAATGAAAAAAAGAATACAGCATTGGGATCACTAGCAACTACTTTCATTTCTTCTTTCATTCCATCGACCGTTTTTTGATCGACATACTTAGCCGCCACTAATTGATCACTGGCCGATAAAAGCAGCTCGCTCCAAAACTCGATCATCTCTTTTCTTTTTTGAGGATAGCGATTATCGAGAAACCACGTTTTTACTTCAGTTTCAATATTGCGATAACCATTTTGTAAAAGAAGATTTCCTAGTTTTGCTCCCATAAAGGGATCGCCTTTTTGATCGTACTGATAATCATTGAAGGCCATCCAGTACTTTAAAACATTTGGGGAGTAAGGATCCAGAAAAAAAGAAGAGTTTAAGACTTCCGTAATATAAATAATTCCGCCTGGATTTAAGACTCGCCTAACTTCTGATAAAACTCGACGTGGATCAGGCACATGTTCAAGAATAAAACATAAAAAGGCACCATCGAAACTTTCGGAATCAAATTTTAAGTCTTCGGCACTCATTTGGGCTAATTGGTAGCGCCCTTTTGCAAATTCCAATTTTCCTAAACTCTCATGAGCGGAACTTAATTGCTTATCCGATAAATCAATCCCGGTTAAATTCAAGTCAGGAAACCTTCGCAAAAGAATTTCAGATTGGGCACCAACTCCACAGCCAACTTCCAATACCTTTTTATTGGCAGAAAAATTAACGTTCTGGTAAATAGTATGCTCAGCAAAGCGGGCTTGTCTTCTAAGTCGCTCTTGTTCAACTGGCGAAAAACCATGCAAATAAGGAAAGTCGGACTTCTCTTTTGTGCTCATACCAACCTCCAAAAATTATTTTATATGTCGAGAAGTAATCTTGAAGGATCTTCAAGAAGTTCTTTAACTTGTTTTAAGAAACTTACTGATTCACGTCCATCAATAATTCTATGATCATAGGAAAGGGCTAAATACATCATTGGACGAATCACAACCTGACCATTAATGGCGACTGGTCTCTCGATAATATTATGCATCCCTAAAATAGCAGATTGAGGAAGATTTAAAATGGGTGTT
>CANFNL010000178.1 GCA_947448205.1 Bacteriovoracaceae bacterium | reverse complement strand
CAATATAAAGATTGGTTTATCGAAAATCAATCCGATCACTTAATAGAACTTGCAAAAGATGAAGGGCTTGTTTATCGAAGTGGATTTCAAATAATAGCTGCCTATAAAGATCCCCAAGGCAATCTCATTTTGAATTCTGCAATTTGTCCTCATCTAGGAGGAATTGTCAGATGGAATAATGGGGAAAAATCCTGGGATTGTCCCTGTCATGGATCGCGTTTTGATTGTTTAGGAAAAATTATAGAAGGACCAACAGTTTCCAATCTGACACCAATTAATATTCCAGCGCTGCATCCTCCAAAAGCAATTTCGATTTGGGATAACAATGAAGCAAAAACATTAGTTTGAAAAATATTCAATATAATTTTCTATGATTCAAATTAAAAAATTATATTATTCAAACAATTCTATTTTGGATAATACCATTGATTCAATTAAGCTGGAGAAAAGAAGTTATGCTGAATTCAAAAAAATTATTTCTCTTTTCATTTCTTCTAGCGACTGTCATTGCATTTAATGCAAGTCTTACGCATGCATCGGAGCAATTACTAGCAACTATCTCTACCGATGCAACCGGTAATACCTACCATTTCTCAGTATCAACAGAAGATGAGCAACAAAGTCTGCAAAAATTTCTAGTAGACAATTTTTATGAAAATGTCAAAACATCAAATGATACAATTCCAATTGAAACCTTTATCAAAGAAGGAATTAAATTGTCAGGAAAATCCACAATAAATTTTGCAAAAATAATTGGTGAAAACTTTGATTCTAATCTTGGAGGAGTAATTGTAATTGATATTTTAAACAACGCCATAACAGGCAAAAGAGTGTTATATGAATTGCAATTAGCAAAGGCTTTCGATGGATGGAAACTATTTTACCAAGGAATTGCCATTAGCAAAATAAAAGTTAGGACCAATAGATTGCCCATTGTGGGTGTGGTTGGAGCAAAAGATTTAGAATTAAATTAAATCGATAACTAAGTTGAATATGAATTATATAAAAAAATAATTAACTAAAGCGTGACAAGATAGCTAACATGAAGATGGATTGAAGAAATCAAAATGGAGGCATCACCATGGAGACAACATTAGTCTTAATTATCGGTTTAGTCATTGGCTTACTCTCGCATTTTACCAAGCCATCACATTCCGAAAGCTCACTCATTCACTGCCTAATCTTAGGGATTGCTGGGGCAACAATAGGCGCATCAATAACTGCAACGTTAGGCTTTTATAGCTCAAAAGCAATCGCGACGTACGTAGGTGCAACTTTAGGAGCAACAATTACTGAATCAATTCTTCGAAAAGCAAATAATCGACAACTACACTAAATGATATTAAGTGATGATTTTAAAAAATCCATACGACGATCAAAAAGCTTTATCGCATCCTCTTTATTTCTATCTATTATTTTTTGGAAGCGTTCCTGAGCAATTTTTTTATTTTCAACAGTTTTAATTTCTTCAATAAGTATTCGCTCTAACTTTTCTTCATCTTTAATTAACTTAAGACGTCTATCTTTTAGGTTGGCAGTGTATTCAAAGTAATCTTGAATCAGTCTGTTCTGATCTAAAATTTTCATAGCGCACTACCTCGGGTTTTGAAGATATTATTATAAATTTTAATTGAATCCGAAATAATTCAAAAAAAATTATAAACCCCAGAAATTATTTAAATTCGTCGAAATATATTTATAATATGATCAAATTTGACAATAAAAAAACTGCCCAGTTTTTAAGGTCTGGACAGTTTATTAATATTTTAAAAGTTCTTTGAGTCAAAAAATCGATAAAGCACTATCTTATCACTAAAAGGATTTTTACAATCTTCATTGCATGTATCAATCATTGCACTAAGTAGATCTTCTTTTATAGATGAATTAGTAGAAAGCTTTGAACTTAAGTCAAAAATAAATTTAGATTCTCGCTCTTTTCCAATTAACTGGCCTACATTCCAAAGTAATCCGAAGACAAAGTCAGAATTTGCATTATTATTTTGCTCAAAATCAATTCTATACTGCTGCTTTTTTCTAACCTCTTTGCCACTAAATAAATTGTAATCTTTTATTTTTGTCGCTAATGACTTACTATTGGCTATTTGGCTGGCAAAGAAATCTGCTACGCCCTCATTGACTGGAGAGGAGTGAGAAAGCTCTAAATGCTCACTAAGGGCTA
Organism: Bacteriovoracaceae bacterium; assembly: GCA_947448205.1. Lineage (GTDB taxonomy): Bacteria > Bdellovibrionota > Bacteriovoracia > Bacteriovoracales > Bacteriovoracaceae > Bacteriovorax. The sequence goes on along the minus strand of CANFNL010000178.1, from coordinate 1,632 downwards.
CATGGGAAAACTCATGATAAATAATCTCTGGAACTAAAGCAGAGTCGAGTCGATATATTTTTTGTGAAAAAAAATCAGCAGCAACATTGGAGGATTGATAAATTGCTTCGAGGATAATACTGGTACCGGCCAATCTCATAAGCCCATTAATATCGAAATAGCCTCCATTAACCTCTCCTTGGAGAATTAAATTAATAAAATTCTGGAGTGTATTTAGATGATTTTGATTTCTAAAATCATGCAAAGCTGCTTTTACACTACCATCAGATCTTTGCGAATAGGGAAAACTTCGAATATCAATTTCTTTGGATTGCCTAAACCATATTTCAATGCCCCATGGTTCAATTTTTTTAGGTTCATAACCAACTCCAGCTGGAACAGTCAAAGCGTTATTAAATTGAGGATCTAAATTATCGTTGGCAAAATGCCCAACTTCATTAAAAACATTGCTCAAGTCTAACCTGATAGTAATTTGAGGGAGTGAATGAACATAATTTGATAGGACAACTTTATCAAAATAATTTCGCGCTTTATTTAAATGATAATAAGTAGTCGCAGCTTTCAACTGAAGCGAATCTGGAGAATCAAAACTAATGGCTTTTTCACTTTTACCCAAAACAATCTTAAAATACTTTCCCTCATAACACTTATTGTTTAAAAGGTCTGTAAGTGTTACTTCTTTAATAATGGCATTAAATTTATCATCGCGAATAACCGCATTTTTTCGCACTTCAAAAGAATTTACATTTTGAATATTAAGTATAGACAAAAGAACTAATGAAAAGAATTTAAATGTCATGTGTAACCTCCACAATTAAAAAATATTAAAATCTGAGTTGCGATCGACTGGAGCTTCTGAGAGCTGTTGATCAATAAGCATAATGGCCATTACTGAGACAAAACCAAAGGGAGGTGGTAAAAAGACAGAGGCCATTCCACCAAAATTTTTAATCCAAAACAGAGCTTTTTCCTTTGGAGTTTTAGTTGGATTCCAAATATCTTGCAAGCCTGCCAAAGATTCAATTTCTGTTGAGCTTATAAAACCTACCTCATAGCTAGCAGCAATCAGATCCATATAATTTGCAGGATTTCCTGAAAACGAGGAGCTATTATTAATAGTTAATAATTCTTTTCTGAGAAGCTTTAAGATAAATCGAAACTTTTCCATAGGTGATAAATCAATTACCTCTAAATCTCGATCAGGATATTTAATTGTAATTGAAACTGAACTAGAATCCAGCCTAAGCTTTAACTCTTTAACAACTTTGGCTAAAAGTATTATTTGATTAACATCATATTTTTCAAAAAGAGACTGCCTTAAAGATATTTTTTGATGGAAACGCAGCTTTGTCACAAGCGAAGATTTTTCTTTTATTCTTTTTGGAAAACTTTTTCTCATCGCCAAAAGCTTTGATGAGTATTCACTTAAGGTCAAAGGCCAATCCTGAACTTTGTTGAATCGATAATTTTCAATTCTCCTAAACACCTCCTTAGTTATGATACCATTTTTATAAGATAGATTATGAATATATTTGAGATTTTTCATAAACTTAGGGTTAGACGAAAAAAGTTTTCCTGTCATGTTACGATAAGTATCCTCTGGGCAAAGACTATCTTTATTTAAAGAATCTT
>CANFNL010000177.1 GCA_947448205.1 Bacteriovoracaceae bacterium | reverse complement strand
ATTCTTTACAAGAAAATCTTTCACTCTTACAATCTAGAATATGAAATATATTTTGTTTTTTATTTTATTAATATTCACAGTTTTGCTTCAAGCTGGTGAGTGTGAGCTTTCTTATCCAATCAAAAGCTATAAACCATTTTTTGCAAAACATTTCACGATAGATTATTTTAATGGCTTCAAAGTATTAACGGCTGATGGAAATAAGTATTTATTAGCTTCTCCAAATCTGAACTGTACGACAAATTTACCTATCATTAATACACCGGTAAAAAGAGTCGCCATGATGTCGACTACTTATTTGCCAACATTAGAGTTACTAGGTGTAGAAAAGAGCTTAATAGCTTTTCAACAAAAAAAATATATTGCTTCAAAAGTATTTGATCTCAAAAAGGTAAAGAATCTGTCATTCAAGTTTAATTCTGAGGAATTGCTAAACTTAAATGCTGATTTAATAATGGGCCATGACTCTAACTTAATAGATAAAAAGCAATTAGATGTGTTTAGAAAATTAAAAATTCCAGTTGTCATAAATAAAGATTTTGAAGAGATTACTCCGTTAGGTAGAGCAGAATGGATAATTTATACTGCAGCCTTTTTCAATCAAGATCAAAAAGCTCAAAGCTTATTTGAATCGATTAAAAGTGGTTATTTAAAAATTAAAAAATTGAATGAAAATCGTACGACTCGAGTCAATGTGCTTGTTGGTGAAATTCAAAATGGGCGTTGGGTGACTTGTGGTGGATTGAGTGATCTTGCTCAAATGATTTTTGATGCTGGTGGTAAGTTAGCTTTTGATAAAGCTTTGGCTACTACTCAAGAATTAAGCTTAGAACTAATTAGTCTTAATAAAAATAATTTTGACATTTGGCTCCCAAATAATAATTGGCAAGATCATTTTGAAAAAAATCAGGCATTTAAAAAAGATTCACGATATCATTTTATTAATGCCAAAAAAGTGTTTAATAATAATTTATTATTAAATGAAAATAAATTTAATGATTATTGGGAGATGGGTATGCAAAGACCAGATCTTTTAGTTCTTGATCTAGCTGCACTTTTTTATCCTCTAGAATTTAAAAAACATAAACTTCGCTGGTATAAAGAGCTATGATTAAAAAAAATTGGCTATTGGTTTTTTTGATATTTTTTTTGATTTGCTTACTTTTAGTTTATGGTGAGAGTGGATTAAATTTCAATATCAATTTAATTCGCGAATTAAGACTTCCTAAAATTGTTGTTTGTTTAATGGCGGGAGGCATGTTGTCGCTATCTGGACTAATTATGCAAATCTTTTTTCAAAACCCACTAGCAGGCCCTGATATTCTAGGAGTGAGCGCAGGCTCATCGCTATTTATGGCATTTTGGATGATGGCTTCTGAAGGGACGAGTTCCATTGTGACTAATTTGGGAGGAAGTGTAATGTCTTTTATAGGAGCGATTACCGTATTTTTACTTCTTCTTTTTTTTGTTCAGAAAAATATGTCCCGAGTAAGTCTTATTATTATTGGACTTTTAATCTCTTCATTTGCTTCAAGCGGAATATCTATTCTGGTAAGTATGAGTCAGGCATTACAATTAAAAAATTATCTTTCTTGGAGCATGGGAAGCTTTAGAGCTACTACCAGCTCCGAATTACCACTTTTTATCTTATTATCACTTTTTTCAATTATTCCAGTCTTCTTTTTTGCCAAACCGTTAGAGCAATTTCTATTATCAGAAAATTACGCCAAAAGCATGGGGGTAAATGTAAAAAAAATGAGAATGCTCTTTGTTTTGATGGCAGCATTTTCTATTTCAATTGTAACCCATTTTTGTGGACCTATTGGGTTTATTGGAATCATCTCTCCGCACTTAGCAAAACATTTTTTAAAAAGTTCAAAGCTCTCACAACTTATTCCAGCAGTTTTTATGATGGGAACCATTCTGGCTTTGATTACAGAAGTAATTCTTGTTTTTAATCCAAATTATTCCTTGTCTGTGAATGCAATTTTAGGCCTTATAGGATCTCCTGTAATTGTGTTTTATTTTTATCGACAAAGGGAGTGGAGTCTATGAATGAAGTTGTCGTATCTCTTCATGAGGTCTCTATTGGTTTTAAAAAAATAAATTTTGAAAAGATTAATTCAGTTGCTCACACTGGAACACTAACTGCACTTATGGGAATTAATGGAGTTGGGAAAAGTTGCTTACTTAAAACTATGGCTGGTTTGATTAAATCTATTGCCGGAAATATACATATTGATCAAAGAGATTTAGTCGAATATTCTTCAAGAGAGTTAGCTCAAAAATTAGCAATCGTTTTGACAGAAAAAATTCAAGTAGATTTTTTAAAAGTTTCTGAACTCGTCACTTTGGGGCGTAGTCCTTATACTAATTGGTCAGGGGATATGACGGCCAGAGATAACGAAATTATTTTAGACTCTCTAAAAATAGTTGGCTTAAGTGAGTTATCGCAAAATTATTTTGCACAACTAAGTGATGGGCAAAAACAGAAGGCGATGATCGCGAGAGCTTTAGCTCAAACAACAAAAATTTTATTATTAGATGAACCTACAACTTATTTAGATATTCCTTCTAAAATTGAGCTGATGAAAGAGTTGAAAAAAATTTCAGTTGAAAAAAACTTAGCTATAATTTTAAGCACACACGATTTAGACTTGGTTCAAAATTATGCCGATCAAGTATGGATTATGGGAAAAGGAGCTGAGTTTATTACAGGAAGCCCCGCTGAATTACTTGCAGCAGGGCAATTTAAAAAACATTTTTATATTTGAATAAGTGTAAGGCTAGCACTTTTTTCTCTTCCATCTCTTATAAATTTTACTTTTACCGTATCGCCAATTTTATACTTATCAATGATGGAGAAAAGATCGTCGTAGCTTTTCACAACTTGAGAATCAATGCCAGTAATAATGTCGCCAATATAATACTCACCAAAATGATTTCGAGTCATTCCTTTTAGGCCTGCTTTTGCCGCTGGTCCTTTAGGCATGACAGACTTTACAATTACCCCTTCGGAGAGACCAAAGCGAGCAGCATAATATTCTTCTAGAACGGCAACACCTAATCCCGGACGAATAACTTTTCCGAACTTAATAAGTTGGGGAACAACATTTTTAACAGTATCAACAGGAATGGCAAAGCCCAGTCCAGCACTTGCACTAGCTCCGGCAGCGTTAAAGATCATAGTGTTTATTCCAATGAGCCTTCCTTGAGAATCTAACAAAGCACCACCAGAATTTCCAGGATTTATAGAAGCATCGGTTTGAATCATGCCATTAATCGACACTCCTCCAAAGCCTTTAATACTTCGCTCAAGCGCTGAAACAGATCCTGTAGTGAGAGAGTGATCAAATCCGAGGGGATTTCCAATGGCCAATGCTTTTTGTCCAACTAAAAGGTTTTTTGATTCTCCTGGAATAATTGGTCGCAACTCCTTTGGCATTTCATTTAATTTTAATACCGCAATATCTTTATTAGGATCGGCGCCGACGAGCTTGGCGCGGTATTGCTTTTTATCATCTTTAAAGGATACTAAAAATGAATCTCCCCCTGCGACGACATGATAGTTTGTGACGATGTATCCGAGTTTGTCCCAGACAAAGCCAGAACCCATGCCCGATTCAACTTCTGCTGAATCCATGTCAAATACCGAACGGGCTTTTTTCATATTAGAAACATTGACAACAGAACTAGCAACATTTTGGAAAACGCTTATTGAATTACGCTCATTCTCCAACATCATCCCTGTTTCATTTTTAGGATTTGCTGCAAAGGTTAAAGAGAGATTACTGAAGTTTAAGAAACTAAATAAAACGACAAGAGCTAAACTGCTCAT
>CANFNL010000176.1 GCA_947448205.1 Bacteriovoracaceae bacterium | reverse complement strand
CTGGAGTTGACTTTTTAGAGAGCACTCTTTGAGATGAATCATCATCCTCAAAAAGATTTTTAGGAACTTTTATACCAGAGATAAGATGTCTGTCTCGAGGAGTAGCCGCTTTGGGATTTTTAATAAAATCTAAAGTCTTTTTTACTAGAGCCTCATAATCCAAATCAGGCTCGACTCTGTCTTCTTCAATTCCTTTTAATATCTCTATACAAACGTCAAATATTTCAAGTAAACAGTCGCAATTATCAGAGTTGATGGATATAACTCCTTCTCGCATCAGATCGAGCAAGGACTCGGCAGCATGAGTAATTTCTTGTAATTTTTTAAACTCTAGAAAGCCAGCTGATCCCTTGAGTGTATGCACTTTTCTAAAAATGGAATTTACTAGTTCCTTATCTTTGGGATTACTTTCAAAAGTTGTCAATTCTTCAGAAATATTTGATAAATTTTCAAAAGACTCTAATAAAAATTCGCGGATCAAATCAACATTCATTACAAAATCCTATTAGCTATAAATTATTAATTACTTTATTCATTATAGACAGAATCAAAAAAAAAACACCCTGGATTTTTTTTCACTAATAAAAAAATATCCTTCATGAATCTTTGACGTGAAAAACACAAAACTTAAAAATTAGCCTTTGCTATCTTTTTTATAGACCGTATAGCCGTCAAATTGAATTTGTTGAAAAGGAGCAACAATTCCAACGAGTGACTCTCCTGCCCCTAAAACCAAGATGCCATCTTTCTTAAGTGCATTATAGATGGAGTTGAGAATCTTTCCTTTATTTTCATTGTCCTGATAAATTAAAATATTTCGACAAAAAATAATATGGTATTTTTCTTGAGGATAGAACCCTGTTAATAAATTAAATTCAAAGAAATTAGTTTTAAATTTTAAGCTGTCATCAATGGCCCATGAATCTGGATCCAGTTGTCTAAAATACTTGATAATCATTGGTGCAGGAAGTCCGCGCTGAATTTCAAGTCCATTGTAAACACCAAGCTTTGCTTTATCTAATGCTTTTATTGAAACATCTGATCCATCTACTCGACAACGCTCAAAATTAGCATCATCAGTTGTATTTCTTATCGAAATAAGCATTGAATAAGCTTCTTGCCCTGAAGAACATGCGGCACTCCACATTTTTATTTCTTCGTTTGGGAAGTTAGTTAAAATCTCCGGAAGAACAACTCTTGAGAGCAGAGTGAATGGTTTTACATCTCTAAAAAAATAGGTCTCATTATTAGTTGAGATATTAACGAGGACAGCTTTCATGTCAGGAGTAATTTCTTTAACATACATTTCATACAGATCTTCTACGGATTTAAGGGAGAAGATTTGAACCAATTCATTTATTCTAGAATCCAATCTATAATATTCACTTGGTACATAAACCATACCAGTAATCTTATAAATATAGTCGGCAAAAAACTTATAGACTTCTTCGCGAATTACCACAGCGCATCCCCTATTTAGAACATCATTTCAATAAGTGAAATTTTATTAAACAAAATATCACTAGTGAAGGGTTTCATTATATATTCTGCTGCTGATAAACTAAGTGCTTTTTTTATCGATTCAGGAGAATTTTCAGTAGTCATCATAACAACAGGAGTAGTGGTTACCTTTTCTTTGAAATTATATTCAAGAAATTCTATTCCGTTCATATTGGGCATGTTCCAGTCCAATAAGATAACGTCTATCTTGGTATTGCTTGCATTATTCTCTTTTATGATCTCGATAGCCTTTAAGCCATCTTCTGCCCATAGTGAAGTGTGCCCCTTTTCTTCAAGCATTTTTTTAACCATAGCATAGATTACTCTAGAATCATCAACTACTAAAATATTCATCTGTAAACCTCAGCAAATTAAACTCAAAATTTTATTTCTGTCCAATAATATCACGTTCATAAAAATTTACAGCTTTTTTTTTAAAAAAAATAATAATGGCCCTTTATTTTTTTTCAACACAATCCGATAGGACAATATCATTAGGATAAATATGAATAAATATTATAATTTTGCCTTTATTGTTCCCGACGAAAACAGTCAAGAGATTGATAAATATAAGTCATTTCTTGAAAAGATGGAGTTGAGTGTTCTCATACTCCCTCATTCAATGGAGAGCTTAGATCAAATTGCAAATTTTGATATTTGCAAGGTTATCGTCTACGACAATCAAACTGACTCATTTGCCAGAAAGCTTATCATTGAAGCGAGTGTTAGGAAAATGTTTAAGAAAACTACATTTTATAATTTAGCAAAAGATAAACCAGACGATGATCAACAGATTATTCTTATGAGTATTGGATATGCGGGCTTTCTTGAATTAGAGTTTTCTGCAGATGAAGCTCGATCGATTATCGATTTACACGATTATCGCCAGAGAGCTGCTTGACTTCATATTGCACTTACTAATAAGATCGAGCGCAATTGTTAAAAGGTTTATTTTAGATTTTTAAAATGTCTAAAGAAAGAGTAAGTATTATTTATGATTGCTGAACCAATTTTAAAATTTTTTGCAGACACTATCTTTAATATTACAGGAATACTTTATTCTCCTGATGACTATTACAAATTAGAAGGACGAATAAAGGAAATTTCGAAAAAATTAGACATAAAAACGATTGAAGAGCTCTACGCACAATTTGCCAAAGAACTCTCGCCTAATATGAAAGAAGCTTTGGTTAATGTTGTTTCTAGTAGTGAGACCTATTTTTTTCGCGATGTAAAACCTTTCAAAATTACGCTTAATACCTTATTGCCAGAGTTACTGAAGAATTACCCGGAAGATGAATTAAAAATTTGGTCTTGTGCCGGCTCTAGCGGGCAAGAGGGCTACTCCCTAATTATGGGGATTAAAAATGTAATTGAGCCAAGTTTGAAGCATGGTTATAAACTAGACATCAGTGATATTTCGTCCAACTTAACCGAAAGATCTAAGAAAGGCATCTATAATAGCTTTGAAATTCAAAAAGGTTTAGGCGCACCACTTTTAGTCAAATATTTTGAGCAAATCGATGCAGAATCATGGCAAATCAATAAAACATTAATTGAAAAATGCAATTTTTTTCAATTCAATTTGCTCCTTGATAAATACCCTACTGACAAGTACCACATCATTTTTTGTAGAAACTTACTAGCACCCCAAGGAGTTGGTAATAAAAACAAAATTGTGAATGAGCTGTACAATAGTCTTAGAGAATTTGGTGTCTTATTTTTAGGATTAGAAGAAAATTTAGATGGGATCAATCATAATTTCAAAGTTGTTAAGCATGATGATTATGTCTATTATCAAAAATTAGAAGATAGAAAATTAGCAAAAAATATTATAAAATTTTTCAGTGAAACTATTTTCAATTTAACTGGTGTTTTATTTACGCCAGCTGATAATGCAAAACTTGAAAAGCTCTTAACTGGTTTGGCAAAAAAACTTTCGATAGAATCCATTGAAGATCTCTATACTCTTTACAGTGAGCAAATGACACTGGCGATGAAAGAAGCTTTAATTCTTAGTGCTGTCGACAGTGAGACACATTTTTTTAGAGATGTTAAACCCTTCACATTACTAGTTAAAACAATCCTACCGAAGCTAATCAAGCAATACCCAAGCGAAAAAATAAGTATTTGGTCTTGTGCCACTTCTTCAGGCCAAGAAGCCTACTCTATAGTAATGAGTATTAAGAATGTTTATGAACCAAGTCTCAAGAATGGGTATGTTATAGATGCTAGTGATTTATCCAATATGTCGTTAGAGAAAGCCAAAGCTGGTCTTTATGATACATTTGAAATTCAAAAAGGGCTTCCTGCTCCAATGATTGTAAAATATTTCCAACAAGATAATTCTGAATCTTGGCAAATTAACCAAGATCTAAAAGATAAATGTCATTTCTTTCAACTTAATCTCTTGAGTCGTTTTAACTATGCTGATAAATATCAT
>CANFNL010000175.1 GCA_947448205.1 Bacteriovoracaceae bacterium | reverse complement strand
TGGTAATTATAGAAAAAACCATGTGCCTAAAAAGAAAATTTCAATTGAAAATGATAAAGTATTAAGTTAAAAACTTATCAGGATTTTGCGTTCGCAAATGGTAGGGATTGGCCATCATTCAGGTGGTAGGGTTTGAGTATCATTTTCCATTCAGCTCAACCAAATCTAGGGTTATAGTGCCAAATTGGGGATGATTCCATTGCAATCTTACATTAATTAAAGTTCCATAAACAAGAATATCTTTTAAATTTAAATTATTATCTTTTAAAAATTTAACCTGTGAGGAATCTAGGACATCTAACAAATTTGTTTGCTTTTTTATTATATTTTCAAAATCGGAGTTAGCAATGTCTGAATTAATTTTACAGGAATACTCTTTTACTGATCCATGAAGGTCAAACTCACAAATCATCTCAGGAGGAATATTTTGTTTTGAAGGAATATTTGGAAATTTCTTTTTTACGGTAATTTCTGTTTTATTTTTTTTTATGCGTGCACGTATTGACCATTGGTTTTTTTCAAAATCTCTATTGGCCGTATCGATATAATAAACTTTATAGGAATTTGAATTAAAACTTGATGACCATGGATCATTTTTTATTTTATCTAAAATAGTTTGCTTATCATCACATAAACGAATTTGATGCTCAATGTTTAGCAAGTCAGTACTGGCCGCCAATAAATATTGACCATATATTAAACTAAAAAAAAATATTAAAATCTTCATTATATAATTTCTGCTGGTAAATTACTAAAAAGCCCTTGTCATTTTTCACAAGGGCCTGTGTAAAATTATCTACTTAACTGGTATAAATACTTATCTGTCTGAGGATAAGAATGGCATGTGTCACTTGTAACTATATGCTCTACACTAATTTCTAAAGCTTTAGGATTAATTTGCTCACCTTGAGTGATGTCTAAACTTCCCTTAATTGTTAAAACTGCTTGCTCACCATATCCACATCCACTATTCCAAATATTCACTAGTACAGCTTCTGCAAGAAAGTTTACTTTATCTTCAGTTTCATATTGAAAAGATTTTACTTTCATTGATTTTGGCAGATTTAAAAACGCACCTGAAAGCATTAAGTAAGCTTTTTGAGAATCAAGCTGAGCGTAATCGAAACAAAAAGTTTGAGGTATATTCTTAGAAAATTCAACGGAAGCACTATAGCAGCTCTCATGGATATGATCTTCTGAACCTGCAACGGCAAATACCGGTAGAACTAATAGTGCAAATAATACTAAAAATGATTTCATAAATTCTCCATTAGGTTAAAAAGTCTAATGAAGTGCTTTTACCAGAAGCTGGCAAGATGTAAAGTCAGGTTTTAATTAAGTTCTCTTTAAGGAAAAAAGGCTTCTGTTAAAACTCTTCCTTCAGAAGAACTGGGAGGTATTGTTCCTGTAAGCATGGTTAAAGTGGGCGCAATATCGATTACTTCCACTATCCTAGGAATAGTTGCTCTTTTAAAAACTGCTCCCGTTAAAATAAGGGGAACCATTCGATCATAAGCATAGCCAGTCATATGAGTCGTCGTATTCTCATCTCCATGAACAAAAAATGGCTTGGGAATCGCAATAACATCTCCACTTCGTCCTTCAAAATAAGTTTTAAGGATTTGTCTTTCATGCATTTGGGGAGGGAGTTTTTTTTCAATATAATCAGTATGAGTAAAAACCTGAGCAAACGCATCTTCTTGCTTTAATAAACTTTTTATTTCTAGCTCGACTTCAGCACTATTTAATTTTTTCGAATTTAAGATGTCTCTATTAATATAATAATTAAAATCAATATTATAATTTATCCAATTTTTTCCAGCAGCTAATTTACCAAATTTTAAATTGAGATGATCTTCAATTTTTTGAGACAATGCCGCTAAATCGACTCGACCAGAATTCATTTTATTTTTAATCAGCCAATCGGAATTAGGAGCAACTCCATGGTCAGCACTTAAGACGACAACAACATTATTTAGTCCGCCGGGGATCTTAACTTTAAGAGCATTTAAAAATGTTGCAATGACTCGATCTTCTGAAATTGTCATATCTTCAATTTCTTTACTATTGGGACCAAAGGCATGTCCGACATAATCATGACTCGAAAAACTAATCGCCAAAAGATCAGGTGTTTTATTCTTTCCTAAATCATAAAAATCAACTGCCCGCAAAGCAGCTTGAGCCGTTAGCTCTAGACCATAGGGAGAGGAGAGCTCCTCTGGTGAACAAGCCGCAATCCCATGGTTAAAAACTGGACCAATTTTATTAATAAGTTTTTTTTCGTTAGGGTAGGAATTCGTCGTTAAAAAATATGACTTCATTGTTTCTTGAAGTTTAGTGCTCCATATTTTCATCGGGGATTTTTTAATTTTGATAGCTTGATTTAAAGTCTCAACCCATTTGGGCAAAATGGAATTTGGAAGATAGTAATTACTCGATACCCATTGGAACGATTTAGGATCAAACCACAAAGCCAGGTCTGCTCGGTGCCCACCCATCAATATAGCAGATCGGTCTTTGAGAGCTATTGAAATAACCTTTGAAGGATATCCCGCATTTTTTAGCTCATCCCCCACAGTGCTACCAATAAAATTCTTGGGCGACATTCCCATGCGATCCTTTAGATCAGTTGATCCAACAATGGCATAATTATCATCTTGTACACAGTACATGTTCTTATTGTTTTTAGAATCAAACCAATCATTGAGTGGAATTCCAGATTGATAAGGATATGAGCCCGATAAGAGTGTGGCATGCCCAGGACCAGTCATTGATTGCAAAATATCGTACTGAGCGTAGGGAAAATAAGAGCCGTTTTTTATAAGATAATTAAAGCCACCGACAGAGCCAGTAGCTGATTGCTCAGGTAGAAATCGTTCCTTAAAACGAGTAAGATAATCAGCCCTAAACTGATCAATAATCAGCACAACAATGAGTTTTGGCTTTTTAATTAAACTCAACCCCGGGCTTAACTTTGCCCAAGCACTAGTGTTGAAAGTAATTGCAATAAAAATCAAAAAATATTTTTTCATAGAAACATTGTACTATAAATTAGTTAAAATTAAAAATCAGGATCTTATTCTAAAATTGTTTGTTCTCTATTTTGTTGAGTTTTCAAAATCAGGAAACTGAAAACAACAAAGAATAAGCTAAATGATCTAATTATTTCAAACCCAATGCACTCATTTACCATTGACTTTGTAAGAAAATCACCAAACGTTGCATTAAAATGGCAAGCTAATAAAAATAAAGCTTAGTACTTATAGTTTGTAATTATATATAGCATCTAAAACCACAAAAATTTAAAGCTCAAGCAATAATCAATCGTCAACTAAACAAGTTGCTCATAGAATGCGCTATGGAAAATTTAGTTTTAAAAAATTCAATAAAAAAAGATCTGCTTCATACAAAGCGCTATATCCTTTTTTGGTTTTCTAGTCTTTTTTCAAACATTGGTACATGGATGCAACAAGTGGCACAACCTTGGTTGATCTTATCAACAGGTCACTCTTCATTTTGGGTTGGGCTTGATAGTTTTTTAATGAATGCACCTGCTTGGATATTCACCCTCCCAGGTGGATTTTTAGCGGATCGATTTGATCGAAAAAAAATAGTCTTACTTTGCCAATCACTACAATTTATATGCATTTTGAGTTTATTAATTTTTTTGATTGTGGGGAAAATTAAAATTTGGATCATCCTCGTCAGTTCTTTAATCATTGGAATTACTGACTCGCTATCTATGCCTGCTTTTCAATCCATTATTCCCTCACTTGTCGCAAAAGAGAGACTCTCAAAAGCTGTCGCTTTAAACTCCATCCAGTTTAACCTATCAAGAATTCTAGGTCCAGGCTTTGCTGGTGTTTTGATAGCTGCATACGGCGTAGCTATTTGTTACGGTATAAATCTCCTATCGTTTGTACCTTTTTTTATGTCACTTTATTTCATC
>CANFNL010000174.1 GCA_947448205.1 Bacteriovoracaceae bacterium | reverse complement strand
GATGAAATTGCTTTTATGACTCCCATTTGTAAGGCTTATTGCTCCGATGAAGGTTTTCAAGTGGCAGTAGATGCCATTCAAATTCATGGCGGCTACGGATTTTGTTCGGAGTATGGAATAGAGCAATTTGCTCGCGATACAAAAATCGCCACCATCTATGAAGGAACAAATGGAATTCAGGCCATCGACTTTACGATGAGAAAAGTTTTAAAAGATAATGCAAAAACTTTCATGAGCGTAGGAGAAAAAATCCAAAAGACTATGGCGCGACCTGAAGCTCAAGTTTTTCCAGAAGAGTTAGCCTTGATGGGAAAAAACTTACAAAAGGCTCAAGAGATAATGGGGCGTTTTGCAAAAGAAGCAAAAGAAGGAAAGATGGATGCTATTTTATTTCATGCTACGGCTTTTTTAAGTTTTAGCGGAAACCTGGTTGCCTCATGGCTTTTATTGGAAGGAGCATGCGAAGCGCTAAAATCCTTACCAAGTGCTGTTGGAGAAGAAGAAAAAGATTATTACCATAGCAAATCACTCGACTTTAGATTTTTTGTACAACAACAACTAGTTAAGAATGTTGGGTTGTCACATTCTATGCTTGGTTTTAGCGAAGACTTATCGCAATTGAAACTTTAGCCAGTTCAGTGTTACACTAAGTAGGAATTGTAACTTATTAAACTGAGCCTAAAATGAATATCGAAAAACTTAATGAAGAGGTTAAGCTCTTCTCGTCTACTACACATGGTAGTAGCGACTATGATAAAGATGAATACTTTGTCATGAGTGAGGGCCGTAGCGATTATGCCCCCTTAAAATACATTCAAAAACGTTTGCCAGATTTTAAGGATATTAATTCTCTTTTAAAGATTGGGTTTGTTTATGATTCTTTAGAGCTCTCTAATAATCAAAACTTTCAGGATTGGTACGAAAAGCAATTTTCTAAAAAACTCTTAAGAAGGGATGCGAGAAAAATTTCGATTGTCTATGTTCCCAATAATAAATTAATTCTAGATCAGATTGGGTTAGTCAATAAGTGTTATGAAGTCCTTGCTCATGAGCAAATTCTCTTAAATGGAAAAAATCTTCCAACCCAACTTGGAGAGTGGTACGCCAAATGCATTTTTGGACTAAAACAAGTTAAGTCTACTTCACAAAGAGGCTTTGATTTTGTTGTCGGTGACGGAAAAAGAGTAGAAGTGCAAGTGGAATGGAGTGATGCCTCCTCGCCAAAAGGTGTGAAGATCAAAAAAACCCTAGTGGATCTATCTGACTATTGTATTATTGTTTATGTTGCTAAGAATTTTATGATTAGAGAAGTCTGCTTTCTCGATTCAGAATATGTCTCTAGAAAATTCTCTAATAAAGGGCATACGATTTTCTTAAAAGATAGCGATGTGTCCGCTTATTTTTTCTCAAAATCTTCTAAACATTTTGATAAAATTATCAATCCGCTTACTTTTTTAAAATATGCTAATCCTAACTTGGCCATGAAACTCTCAGAGAAATTAAATCAATAATTAGCTGATTTTAACAGTATGAGCTTGGGAATATTGGGATTAGACCTTATACTTTTTTTGTGACGAATAAAGATATTTTATTAAAAAACTTTCATTGTTTTGTATTGACCTGTCTTAGTGTTGCTATTTTTTTTAATTCGGCCAATGCTACAACTCCACTAGGGGCTTGCATTCACGATGTTAATTCAGAAATTCTGCAGACAAAGTGGAAACATTATCAAGATGTAAAAAATAAGCGCGCCCATATCAACATATCGCTGCTTGTGAAAACAATAAAAATGGATAAAGAAACGCTAAACTTAATCGAGGCTATTTCAGAAGTCGAAAGATTAATATATGTACTAGATGATTTAGAAGATAATTATTTAAAAAAAGCCTTTGTCGATTTACGTTTCAATCAAATGATTTCTCACCCCGATTTTTTAGTAAAGCTTGCTAGAAAAGAAGTCGATGCTGAAATTCATGCTTCCCAATTAAAATTTAAGGATGATCCCCATTTTTATCAATTGCTAGATCAAGTACGCCAAGAGACCACTCGAGCTGAAGTTTTAAAAGCACTTGATTTATTTAGAACTCTAGACTTAGGTGTATTGGAGAAAGATTATCGCAAAAGTGCTAAGTCTGCTTTAAAGCTTATTCGCAAAAAAGGGGCTAGTTTGCAAGCTGTTCGCAACTGGATTAGCGATCCTCCTTATTTAAAAAATGTGCCGCTTCCTGCAGCCAAACTAGGGCCATTTGCCATTCGCTATAGATCTCTGCTTATTAAATCAATTGCAACTTTTGCTAAAGATCGCCCGATCACTTTAAAGGAAGCTAGAAGCCGATTCCCTAGAATAAAACAATCTGAAGTTGATGAAATGAACTCTTTAGAGCCACCAACTGAAACCAATGCCTATGATGAATTAATTGCTAATAATAATCAAAACTCACTGCAGGTCAATGCAATGGAAGGTATAGCTAGAACTTTATGGGGAGAGGCAAGTAGTTGTCAGCTTCAAGGCTTGTCACAATTTGAAGCCATCGGAAGAATCATTGCAGACAGAAGCTTGGCCGTAAAGCGAGCTCTTGATGAACAAAGCCAAATTGAAGTAAAAAGCAATGTAGTGAGAGAGGAAAACTGGACAACGTTTTTAAAAAACTGGGCGGGAATTTCAAGGCCTGCTCCAGGTATGAAAAATAAGCCAATTAATTATTTACGAGGATTGAGTGATTTCGGACGAAAGGAAAAAAGCCATTATCATCCTGCTGCTCAAGTAATTTCTAAAAAAGGTCAATTCTCAGTATGGAACTCTTATACTTTAAAAAAATTTCATACAGGGCAATTTAATAAAAATATTCCCGATGCCGAATACGAAATCCAAGGACCTCAATCGGAAAATGACGATAAAGCACTGGTGAGAATTCTTTGCCCGCAATTCCAAACACAAGAGCAAAAAAAATTATGGAGTCAAGCACAGAGCCTGGCCGAAGAAATTGTTTTAAAACCAGAAGAGCTAGGCAGAAAAATATCCTGGCCGGTTGTTGGAGATATTCTTTTTTATACTCACGAAGCAGCATTAAGTTTTGCCAAAGAAATTAAGATGCCTTTTATATTGGTCGATGGTCAAAAAAAGCCCCTGCGTGGAACAGGACGAGGAGCTTGTAATAAATTTAGATTATTCGTTCCTAAAAATAGAAATCAATACTAATAGAGATCATACCTTAGCAATCGGCACTCAAGGCTTCCATTAAAAAAAGTATGCCTGCTCGAAGTTCCCAAAGAAATGGATTTTCTAAGTAAGGGGTTAGAAGTAAAAACATAAGCTCTAAAACCTTTAAAGTTTTGTTTTAAGTTTTCACCGTAATCTCTATAAAGATTTTTTAACTCCTCTTCTTCTCCCATTCGCTCTCCATAAGGAGGATTAGCTATTACAATTCCAGGTGGTTCATCCATAGGAGTAATTTTAGTGGCGTCTCTTTTATTGAGAGTTACAATTTGCTGATCAATCATGGCATTGTGTAAGTGAATACGTGTTGTTTCTAGGGCTCGCTCGGTAATATCAAAGCCAAAAAATTGTCTTGTTTGCAGATCATTTAAAGCAGCTAGCGAGTGATTGTAAATAGCCTGAGCCCGCTCTTCAAATAAGCGATGTGATTTTCTATCAACTAAAAACCAAGGGTGCTTTAAAAAATCAAATACTGGAACTTTCTTCTCGATATACTGTCTGATTTTTAAATAGGTCGGAGCAACTTTTGCTCTGATTAATATTCCTTCTATTAAAAAGGTTCCAGTACCGCACATTGAGTCGGTGAAGATATCTTTTTCTGGATCAAAGTCCGTTGTCATAATAATTGCAGCAGCAAGATTTTCGCGAAGGGGAGCTTTAAGAGACTCTTCTCTATAACCGCGATTAGAAAGGGGCTCTCCACACATATCTACTAAAATACGAGCATTAAAGAGATCTGAACCCGGTTTTCTTTCAACTCTTAAGAGAAGAGTGATATCAGGTCTGCCTGTATCAACAGAAGGACGTTCACCAAATTTTTCTCTAAAATTATCAACGATCGCATCTTTTAGAATTTGAGAAAAAATCATAGAGTTATTGAAGTGCTCTTTTGTTTCACGATCAAACAGTGTGTTGATTTTGAATGTTTGATTGACATTAAAAATTTTATCCCACCATTTTTCGTGAGCCTTAGCATAGAG
>CANFNL010000173.1 GCA_947448205.1 Bacteriovoracaceae bacterium | reverse complement strand
ATCCCATCCCGAACTCGGAAGTTAAGCTCTTCAGCGCCGAAGGTAGTGCCAGGGAAGCTTGGTGTGAGAAAAGGTCGATGCACCCTCTTTATTTTAAAAACCCCGAGCTTGTCTTGGGGTTTTTTATTTTAGGTTCATGAAAAAATTCAATAATATTCATATTGGTCATTGTACATCCCCTCATGGAATTAAAGGGGAGTTTTCATTTGTATTATATAATGAAGATAATTCAGTACTTGAATGTGGCTCTGTTGTTTCATTACTTCCGAGGTCGTCAGAAAGCTGCATTCCGTGTGATGGAAAAGAATTTAAAATTAAGAAAATTAATTTTGGTAACAAGACTATTGTCAGGCTTGATGGAGTAGAAAATCGTAATGTTGTTGAGGCGATGGTGCCATTTGATATTTATTTTCCCAGAGAGCAATTTCCAGAATTAGATGAGGATGAGTATTACTTAAACGATCTTTTGGGTTTAGAGGTTTTTGATTTTGAGACAAAAAATTTTTTGGGAAGGGTTTTAGATTTTTACGAAAACGGCGCACAAGTTGTTCTTAAAATCAAAACGGAGCATGAATTATTAGAAATACTTTTCATAGAGCAATATGTTCCAGAGATTGATATTGAAAGTGGTCGAATGGAAGTAATTATTCCGGTGATGATTGAATGAAAAAAATTTGGATAATTACTTTATTCCCAAATTATTTTGATTCCTTGATTAATTTTGGAATCACTGGCTCTGCACTGCGCGGAGAACGAGGTTTAGGGATAGATATTAAGACAGTTCAACTGAGAAATTATACTCCAAAAGACTACAAAGGTGTTGATGATTCTCCTTATGGTGGAGGAGTAGGTATGGTTATGCGTGCTGATGTTTTAAAGGAGGCTTTAATCTCTGGCGTAGTACGAGATGGTGGTTATGGCGAAGATTTTAGAAAAAAACTTCATGTCGTTTTTCCGGGGCCTCGCGGTAAAACTTGGAATAATTTTTATTGTAAAAATTTTGCTGAACGCTTTAGTGGTACTGAGTCTAAGGATCTCGTCTTTATTTGTGGGCGCTACGAAGGTATCGATGAGCGATTTTTAAGCCTATATGTTGATGAGCAAATTAGTGTAGGTGACTACATTCTTACTGGTGGTGAGATTGCTACCATGGCCATAATAGACTCTAGTTTGCGCTTTTTTAGCGGAGTATTGGGAAATAAAGAGAGTGTTTTGCTAGAATCATTTCAAGCCAATCTTTTAGAACATCCACAGTATACACGACCCAAAATATTTGATGGACTTGAGGTTCCAGAGGTTTTGCTTTCAGGTCATCATCAAAATATAAATAATTTTCAGCGGGATGAATCTTATCGAATTACTAAAATTCATAGACCAGATCTTTTGACTAAAAAGGAGAATGAGTGAGGCTTTATTTAGGACTAGTTCATTACCCTATAAGAAATAAGTTAGGAGAGCTTGTAACTACTTCGGTTACTAATCTTGATATACATGATATTTCTAGAAGTTGTAGAACTTTTGGAGTTAAAAATTATTTTATCATTACTCCGTTTAAGGCTCAGCAAGAGCTTGTAGGTTCTATTTTGGGTCATTGGGAGCAGGATCAAGCCAATGCCTTTAATCCTGACAGGCAAGATGCTTTAGCAATTGCAAATTGCGTTGAGTCAATTGATATAGCAATTGAAGAGATAACTAAAATAGAGGGAGTCGCGCCATTTATTGCAGTTACTGGTGCAAATTTTGAATCAAACGACGGTGATGTTTCTCAATTGACAAAAAAGTTAGAAAGCGGCAATATGCCTTGTTTTCTATTATTTGGAACAGGTTGGGGATTGCACCCGATCGCACTTGAAAAAGCGGACTTTAAGTTGTCTCCAATATTATCGAAAAATTCTGATGGGTATAATCACCTTTCAGTCAGATCAGCGGTAGCAATTTATTTAGATCGCTTATTTGGAAGTTAGTTAGTAAAAAACCTGCTCGATAAGAACAACACAACGTTGGTCCTCTGGGAGTGGAAATGTCATAGAAGGAGTTCATATGAACTTAGTAGACGTAGTTAACCAGGATCACTTAAATCCTAAAGTCAAAGATCTCCCTGATTTTAAATCTGGAGATACTGTTGCTGTACACACAAAAATTACTGAAGGTTCTAAATCTAGAATCCAAATTTTTGAAGGTGTCTGCATTGGTTTCAAGCAAAAAGGTGATATCAATGGTCATTTTAGAGTAAGAAAAGTTTCTAATGGAATTGGTGTTGAAAGAGTATTCCCTTTTCATTCTCCAAACGTTGAAAAAGTACAAATCATTCAAAAAGGTAAAGCTCGCAAAGCGAAACTATACTATCTTCGTGAAAGATCTGGAAAGTCAGCTCGTATCGCGATTGATTACGATAGAAAAGATTAATTATAGACTAATATTTAAGTTAAAAGACCCCTCGAAAGAGGGGTTTTTTGTTTTAGGATGAGAGCAAAATAAAGTGAAATTCGATTTGCAGCTTTTTAAAAGATTTCAAAATTTTAAAGAGCATAAAAATTTTTTTATGGCTGGCTGTGATGAAGTTGGTCGTGGTCCACTAGCAGGCCCCGTGGTAGCTGCTTGTGCAAGTTTTCATTTTAAAGAATATCAGGAAAAAGAATTTAAAAAAATACTCAAAGAATTAACTCTGTTAGGAGTTAATGATTCTAAAAAATTATCAGGTCCGAAACGTCAAAAAATTCTTTCAAATTTTTCATTCAACAATGACCCCTTGTCGGTCAATCAAATTTATACTCATGTCTATTCAAATAATACATGTCTGAAAATATGTATCAAGGAAATTTCTCCTCAAACGATTGATAAAATAAACATACTTAATGCATCACTAATGGCGATGAGTGAAGCCTCGCAAGCTTGTTATGATCTGGAGGCAACTGGTTTGCTCCTAATAGATGGGAATAAAAAATTTAGTAGCAAAAATGAAAAAATGGATATGCTTACTGTTATTGGTGGAGATGCAAAATCACTGCTTATTGGTTTGGCGTCAATTATTGCCAAAGAGTATAGAGACCAGTTGATGAAAGATTTTTGTAATAAATATCCTGGCTATGGCTGGAGCCAAAATGCAGGTTATGGAACGGCTCAACATTTAGCGGCTATATCAACCCTTGGTGTAACTGAAATTCATAGAAGAACTTTTAAAGGGGTAAAAGAATATTGTTATGAGGAAAGGGGATAAAGCAGAACAGGATATTTCATTTCGCTTTCATCAAGGTTTTACACCTGTTCTTGTTTCATCATTAATCCTCCGTTCAGTTCATGCTGGGCAGATTGATGTTGCCTATCTTTTTAAAATAAATGGGCGATGGCTTTTGCACTTGTGCGAAGTAAAATTTAAAACGATGCCTTCAAAAGTTCAAATACAAAGATTACTTAGATCACAAGACTATTTAAGTAGGGTTTTGGCGATGGAAACAAAACTTGAAGTAAAGTTTTGCCAAAAAGAGCAACCTTCTTTATTCTTTTAGCTATGAAAAAACTTTTTATTGTAGCAACATTTTGTTTTTCACTCTTATTTTCTCATTCGGCATTTGCCATAGACCCTAAATTAAAAATTTTGGCATCTATGACAACTTATGGGGTTGTTGGTGGGGCATTGTTAGGCACGGCTTCATTGGCCTTTGGAGCAAGTGGAAGATCGATAGCTAAAGGTGCCTCATTAGGGCTTTATGCGGGATTATTATTTGGTGGGTACGTAATTTTGAGCTACGAAATGAAAAAACGTGGCTTTGGTAATGACCAACAAAAGGAAGACTATTATCCAGACAGTCGAAGTCCTTACGAAGACAGTCAATCAAATTTAGCACTTCCTGACTTGAGTGAATACTCGTTGGCAGCAATTGAAAATAAAAGGGATCCTCGAAAGGATCCCCTAATTTGTTTGAGCTTATTAAACTACAATTTTTAATTCTGAAAAGTATTTTTACGATTTCCGTATTTCTGATTCAATGTTTCAGTCTCATCGCTTTCAAATTCGGCTTCAATTAACTTAAAGGCATCAAAATTATAAAGTTTAAAAACTTTTAAGAATTCTGTTTTAACATTTGAGAGTTTAATTTGAGCCTTATTTTTATTTAAAATTTGAAGCGTTTCAACAAAAATGCCAATTCCCGAAGAACCAACAAAATCTAATGAATGCATATCAAGTGTGATTGTTGAGGTTGGATTTGTTTTGGTCAACTCTTGCAACTCTAATCTAAGTGGCAAAGAATTTTCGTAGTCGAGTCCTCCGTCCATATGAATTATAATATTGCCTTCTGAATTT
>CANFNL010000172.1 GCA_947448205.1 Bacteriovoracaceae bacterium | reverse complement strand
CTTTAACCACCACTTCTAGCTTTCTTTGCTCTAATTTACTCAACGTGACCATCCTTAATCCCTTTTTAAGAAGTAAAACTATTGAAAGTTCAATTTCCTAAGAGGATTTCAAAAAAGTTATAAAAGGACAAAGTCGCATGGTAATTAAGGGAGGACAGAATCGCGTGGTAAGTACAAAAGTAAAACGACTCAAAAAAATTGTACATAATTTAGTCAGTTGCTCCTTTTTTTATACTCTGTCATTTCTAACAAGTTAATATTCATGGCGCATGCTTGGTCTTTTTGTTGCAAGGTTAACCTCGTTAATCTTTTAACCAAGGCTTATCATGAAGACATTTATTTTTTTAATTCATCTCACCTTATTGATGTTTGTAGGATGTTCTAAAAGTAAATCTATTCCTAACGATCATGGTGCGATTTCAGCATTACAGAATAAGACATTTTTTGATGAAGTGGGAGCGGTTAAAGCTTATAACCCTAATTCACCATATGCTGTGTCTATGTCGGAATGTATCTATGCATATGAGGTAGAAAAATCTTGTGTTATCTCTAAGCTTCCACTTTTGGGGTTAGGGAAAAGCAATTTAACTATTTCTGATATCCTTAATCGAACAATGATCTCTCATGATTTTTTAGGAGTGGCTTTTCGCCAATTTCTAGTTAGATTAAATCCTGAAGTGCTTCAGATGTTCGGTTCAGTAAACGCTATTGTTATTTCAGATAAAATTAATCCTTCCTTTTATTATTCTAACACAGGGGCTATTTACCTCAGCGGAAATTATTTTTGGAGCAATCTTGAAGAGTTTAAAATTACAAGTCAGGCTAAAGATGCCCGGGAAGGTTTTGGAACTTCATTGCAGTTTACAACCGATCACGATTACCTAAAAAATGGTAAATCCATTAACACCCGTGCTCAAGATCAATCGAGAACATATGATGAAATGGTTTTGCCGGTAACGAGATTATTATTTCATGAGTTGACTCATGCTAATGATTTTTTTCCTCGCTCCGTTTATAGTTCAATTAATTTTAATCAAGAAAAAACTTTTGCAGACATAGCTTTCGAACGTTACTCTACTTCGGCATTAGTCTCTTCGAATATGCCTTCAAAACTTTCATCGTCTAGACTTAATCATTTTGGGCAAGTTCTCTTTCGAGGGGCAGATCCTACTGCCTTAGATAACTCAGTATTGGCCAGTGATATTGCTAATGAGTTTAAAAATGATTTGGCCACTGATTTTTATTCTTATTCATCACCAAGAGAAGATCTTGCTATGATTGCTGAAGAGTCGCTTACGCTTTATTACTTTAATTCTTATAGATACGTTGTAGTGATTAAGTTTCCTTATTCAAATTATGTAGTGCCTGCTGATTACGATTATCCTATTGCTTGGGGACAAAAAGGAAGAGTGTTGCTACCAGCTATAAAAGAGCGAGCTCTCTTTGCTATCAGCAATGATTTAGGAGATGTAACCAAACAAAAAGCCAGTCTAAAATTTGAAACTTTAAAGACGATTGATATTCCAGCCAACACGCCTTGGGATTTAATAGGCAATCTTTAGAATAAAAAAGCCCTCTTAAAAAAGAGGGCTTTTTTATTTTAAATGATTTTTTAAAATTATTTAAAGAAGCATCTTTTAGCTTTAAGTGTCTCGTATTGCTTCATTAAGTAATCGTTACCTTGAGCCTTTTCTTTTAAAGTTCTATAGAAAGCTTCTTCTGTTCCCACATTATCTTTTTCAGAGCGAGCTGCAACTTCATTTAATGTTTTTGTCCACCCGCTCATGTCTTGCGTGGTCATATCATCAGCAACAACTTTCCAAAATTTTTGAGGATTTCTTGAATCGACAATGTTAGTTTTACCATTTCGAGTTGAAACTTTTTTGATTGAAGAGATTAGAGCTTTTTGTTCAGTTGATCCACTTTCAGCTAAGGCCAAAAATAGTGCCAACGATTTTTCTTCCGACGGTGAGACAACATCAGGAGTGACTTTTGAATAATCTCCCATTCCCAATCTTCTCATGTGAGTAGAAATAAAAGTATTGAGCTCTGCTGGATTTTTTGGAAGTACTTCATTAAGTACTTTTACAGTTGAAGTATTTTTAATATTTTCTACCGTAAACTTAAATCCATTTTTGGCCAAGTTTTCATTTACACATTCTGCACAATTAATAATAACAGACTTGCCGTGGCGATTTGCAAGATACATTATGTTGTTTATGGCCTTAACCATATCTTCTTTTTGAATTTGGCCTTCTGATTTATCTAATAATACTTGAAGCTCTTTACGAACAGTAGCGTCTGTTCCTGAAACTGGCAGGAGAGACAAAGCATCTGCCAACTCCTCTCGAGTCAAACTCTTTTTTGATACCAGCGCAGCCAATGATGAGGAAAGATAACTTTCAACTTGTTTAGCATCACTGCCCTTAATTCCGTATTTCCCAAGAAGCTCTATGACTCCACTACCACTAAGCATATAGTCGACTAACTTTACACCTGCAGCTGCATAAAGATTTGATGACAAATTAATGACAAGACAAATAGATACCAATTGCTTAATCATAGATAATTCCTTGCTTTCATTAGAATTCTTAGGCAATACTGAAAATTTTCGGTGTTTTAAGAATTTTCTTTAGATATGTTAATTTTTCATTGGATCTATTACTTTCTTTCTTTTAAGAGTATTCAATTAGTTGCAAGACTTGGGAATATTGCCAAATCTTGAACATTAGCAATTTTAATGTTTAACTAATGGCCTTTGTTAGTTGACCTAATTGCTTGGGGATTATTGTGAAATACTTATCATTGCTAATATTTCTGATTTCATTTATTGCAAGCGCTGATTTTGTCGACGATACCAATACTCAGACAAAAACACCTGAAGATGATCGCGCTAAAATTGTTGAATACAATCAATCTTGCCAAATCATCGATGCTTTATTAGTTAGAAAACAATTCAAAGTTGGTTGTTTTAGTAACTATCAATATTTTGGGCCCACTACAAAATCTAATAATCTTTATCCTAAAGCATCAGCAGGCACTTTTCGAATTGCTGGCTATAATTTACTTCACCCTGGAACCTCTAAATCTCTTTTTAAAGACTATTCATTAGTTGCTAAGATTGCTAACCAGTATGATGTCGTCTCAACTCTTGAGGTATTAGCCACTGTTGGTCACGATGCTGTAAATAATGAAGCTGTCCTTGCTCTACTTCGTGGTTCGCCTAAAATGGTGAGTGACTTAAATATTTTAAAAAGCAAAACAACAGATGCTGCTAAAATAAAAGAAATAGATGATCAATTAAAAAAATTAATGGCCGACACTCAAACTGCTTATTCACTTTATCGAGCTCCAGGATATTATAAACTGTTAATGGAGCTTAAAAAATTAGATCCAAGTTGGTCGCTAATTCTCTCACCGCGAGGAGACTCAGCTTTGCAAGGTTCAGTTGAGGAGATGGTCGGTTATTTTTTTAGGGCCAATACCGTATCTCCAGTTTCAAATCCGCATTGTGAAGAATTTAAAGATGAAGATGCGGGAACACCTTATGCTTGCATTATTAATTTAACCAATCATTTTATGGATAAAGATTATTCTCATAATTTTGCTCGAAGACCGTTTATGGCCAGTTTTCAAGTTGGCAGTATGAAGTTTTCTCTTGTCAGCAGCCACATAGTGTTCACATTTTCAGGTGATGAAGCAGCTTCAAAAAAAATTATGAATGAAGTTTTTGGAGTCGATTTGCCTTCGAGTTTAGGTGGAGGTATTAACGCTTCAAATTTTGCAAGATTTGCAGAGGTTAAAACTATTTTAGAATTTATGAATCGCTTCAGACAAAAATATAACGATAAGAAAATTATGTTTGTCTCAGATACAAACTTAACTGCATCAAATGTTTTTTGGCCAAAAGTTTTAAACAGCTTTCCTGGAGGAAGCTTGTTGATAGATCAAGAGACAACTATCTCTCCACCTAGATATTCTGTAGATGGTAGTGAAACCTATGGAGTAGCAAACTCTTATGATCATTTTGTCTTAGATAAAACAGAATTTCCCGGTTGTAGTAATGGTGAAGTTTACAATTATTATAAATCAGATATTGAAACTTCTGTTCAAAAAATCTATGGCATTAGAGCTGAAGCCAATCCATCTTCAGGATTAAGACTTAAAAATTTTTCTCAATTCATTAATGATGGAACTTTAGTAGGTGGGGATGTTCCGCCAGAAGATGATCCAAACCCAACTAAGTTTGATTATCCTCTAAGCGCTGAAGGAAAGGCTAAGCTTGATAGAATGGTAGAGGCATACACAAAGCAATTGATGG
>CANFNL010000171.1 GCA_947448205.1 Bacteriovoracaceae bacterium | reverse complement strand
GAAATAAAAGAAAAAATGATTTCAATTTATATTCAAACTATCAAATAAAAGACTTTTTAACATTCAAACAATTTAGCTAAGTGGTTTTTCACCTGCTCAGCTTTTAGTCCCTCGCGGACGATTTCGAAATCTAAATTTTCTTTTAAAAAAACAATCGTTGATGAAGATCCAGATAAATTATCATTGGTATTATTGGCAAAAAAATGTGCATCCTTAACATGACGATGGTAAAAATCAAAAGCCTCTTGATCATTAATAATTGGAGGCTCGCCCGTTATATTCAAACTTGTCGTGAAAAAAGGGGTTCTTAATTTATTATAAATATCTCTAATTATCGGAGTATCCACACAGCGAATGCTAGCGAATTGACTCGCACCGGTAGCCCATTTGGGGATTTGTATTTTTGATGATTTTAACGAGAGACCTAAAGTTGTTTCTAGTTTAAAAAACTCTTTTAACCATAAGAGATTTAATTCACTATCAAAATGAAAGGATTTATAAATATCTTCGATACTGGCGAACATAATAGAGAGTGGCTTTTTTGAATTGGTTTTTTTTATCTCAGCAATTCTCTTGAATCCCTCTTCCGAATACAAAGAACAGCCAATTCCCCAAACTGTATCAGTTGGATAAATTAATATTTCATTTTGTTTTATGGTCATAATTTCTAAACCGGAAGAGGCTTATTTAAAATATTTTTATAATAATAAAAAAAGAGACAGATAATGAACAAAACTAAAATCACCAAAACATACAATAAATAATTATCATTTCTTTTTTTAAACTTTTCAGAACTAGGTCTTGAGACAGCTTCGTCAGCATCTTCTACAGACTCACGACGTTCTTGGGCATGATGGGAAATATTAGATGATTTTATTTTCCTTTCATGTAAAAGTTTTCTTTCTTCATTAGGAATAGTTTTTCGAGAATCTGAAGCATTGGAATTATTTTTGAATTTGGTTGATTTCAAGCTAGAAACTGCTTCAGGAATTACTACAGGTTGAGCAGATGCATCAAGTGAAATATTCAATTCAAATTCATCGCCAAACGAATTTGTTATCGTTTTTTTTTGCTCATGAACGGGTACTGAATTAGGCTTTAACTCTGACCTTTGACTATTGGATGCTTTGGAATCTAGTGAGCTAACTATATCTAGATCGGGATAATCGAGATCGTCATTTGTGGGATATACAACCGGCTCAACTTGGTTCTTAACTGCTAATTTGCTATTAATAAAACCAATAACCGTTATATCTGGAAATTCTAAATCATCTAAATTGGGCGTTTTTAATTCTTCATTTGAATTTTGAGGACTACTACTGCTACTAGAAATATTAGTAGAAACAATAAAATCTACATCTGGATACTCGAGATCGGCTGAGGTTGGAATGACCACAGGCTCACCAGCGCTAGCTTTTAATATTTGAGTTTTATTTGCCGGAGAGGCGTTCAATGAAGTTGTTTTATCTGGATTATCTCGCTTTGAGAGTACACTTTTAGATTCAGAAATTGGATTATACCCTTGAGGTAAATCTCCATAGAGGTATTTCTCAACTAGCTCTTTTTCTTTGAGCGAAAACCAATAACCATTGGCACTAGTGACTTCATCATTTAAACTTAGTGCACCTTTTTGCAAAAACTCCAAGAGTTTTGCTTTGGTTATCGGGCCGAGTATCTGATTTTGAGTAGTTCTAATTAACCAGTTGCGTTCCATTATTTATTATTCTTAATCCTTACCAAAAAAAGCCAATTAAGCCCTTTAAATCTTCATCATTAAATCTCAACCCCGCAGCAAATGTTCCACTTCTAGTCTTTCGAACTGAATCATTAAAAGCAGCTCTTCCGTAGAGAACATTCCAAATTTGTGCTTCTGCTGAAATTCTTAAATTAGGTCCTAAGTCTTTTTTGTAATCGAAGGCATCAACTGAAAGCTTTGTACCAATAGCCTGCAACCTATAATCAACCCCGATTCCTCCAGTTGATTCTATTAAACCACCTCTTAAATCGAAATCATTAATCCTTCTTCCAATTTCTGCATTGAAACGAATAGTATTTCTATCATTAATTTTTTGGTTTTCTGTCACAGTTACACCATTAGTTGTAGTGACAGTTGTTCTTTCTTTGTCAGGTCCAATTTCCGAAGAGGCAACACCTAGGTGGTAAAATCTCTCGGGTGCAGGGAAAATTCTAAGAGAGGCATCGGTATTTGATCCTGATGTGGTATTTAATCCACTAAAAACGGAAAGTTCAGTTCTAATAGCGTCGGCCTTACCAACAAGTTTTTGTACACTTGAAAGTGTGTCCTTAACTTGATCGGCAATCTCATCTTCAACCAGCATTTTACCGATTGTTCCTTTACCTCTTTTAATATCGGCAACAATTGATTCCATATCCCCAGTAATTTTTTTGGTATTGGCCAAAACTTGCTTAACATCGGCCATGGCACTATCACTATTATTTTTATCAACTTGATAAGCGAGATCTTCTGTAAAAGCTTGCAAATTATCCATCAAAGCATTTATTTTTTCTTCGTTGTTATTTGTTACTCGCTTAAGCGTTGCCGTGACATCTTTTGTATTGGCAACAACTTCTGAGACATCGGCAATAATTTTTTTAAGAGGAGAAACCTCACCCGTTGGAGCAATTGATTCTTTTAGTGAGCGTACAATTTGTTTTACATCAGTCAAGACTTCAGAGCTATCTTTAATTAAATTTTCAATTCCAGCAGCTTCCTCGGAGTCAATAAAATCATATTTGCGTAACATCTCAGAAGAATCACCTACATAAATTTCAATATATTTATCGCCTAAAAAACCAACTGATTTTATTCTGAGTTTAGAATTTTTTGTGACTTGAATTTGTTTTAAAATTTCAAAAGTAATAAGAGCAGTGTTGCCTTGAAGTTCAATTGAAGAAATTCTTCCTGCGTTTATCCCTGCCACTTTTATTGGAGTCTTAGGAAAAATGCCAGAAGCATCTTTAACAATCGTTCGGTAAGTCACATATTGACCAAAGCCCGATTGATTCGAGGTTATTTTGAGTGACATAACAATAACTGCTACAATAGTCGCAATGGCGAGAAGCCCTACTTTAAATTCATTCATCTAAATTATTCACCTTAAAAAGTGTTTCTCGAAATACCAAAGTATTTTAAAGTCTAAGAAATTCTTGAACTAAGGGGTTAGTCGAATTCTTAAATTCTAATACAGGTAAATACTCAATAATCTTACCACGGTCTAAAAATGCAACATAGTCGGAAATTTCTAACGTCGCCTTAACATCATGAGAGATAATAACTGATGTCATCTCTCGGCCTTTATGCAGAGTAGCCGTTTCCACAATAAGATTGTTAACCATTTTTGTTGTAATGGGATCAAGACCAGTGGTGGGTTCATCATACAGCATAATACCAGGACTCAATGCTAAACCTCGGGCCAGACCAACTCTTTTTCTCATCCCACCAGAGAGTTCTGAAGGTAATTTTTTAAAAGACTCTTCCTTGATCCCCACCGACAAAAGCAAATCTTTTACCTTCTCTGAAATTTCTTTCTCCGAAAGTTTGGTGAACTCACGAAGCGGAAAAGCCACATTTTCTTCAGCTGTGAATGAATCAAAGAGAGCAGCATACTGAAAAAGCATTCCAAAATTCCTACGAAATTCCCGAAGCTCCATTTTAGTTAATAAGGCCAGATCTTTTCCTAGAACTTTGACAGTTCCAGAAGTCGGCTGGATAATTCCTAGAATATGCTTTAGTAAAGTTGACTTACCTGCTCCGGAAAAACCTAAAATGGTTGTAATTTTATTTCGAGCAATATCAAAATTTAGATCGTGCAAGATAGTATGATCACCAAATTTCTTGGTAACACTTTTAAAAGAGATCGCAGGATTTTCAAAAGTTAACAAGTCCTCTCCTCTACAATATCTTCACTAAAAATGATGTTAAAAAATAATCGAGAATTAAAACTGAAATCATTCCCCAAATAACCGCTAAATTTGTTCCCCGCCCTACTCCTACTGCACCTTTTTCAACCTGAAAACCAAAATAGGTTCCGATGACGGCAATGACAAATCCAAATACAGAAGCTTTGATAACTCCTTGAGCGATATCTGAAACATACATAAATTCTGAGAGCTTTGAAAAAAATAATGCCTCATCAATCATCAGCGTTTTAGTTCCCACCAACCACGATCCAAAATTTCCAATAAAAAGAAACACAACTGACAACATTGGAAGCGCGATAGTTGAGGCAATGATGCGAGGTACAGCTAAATATTGAATACTGTTTATTCCCATAACTTCTAAAGCATCGATTTGTTCAGTCACTTTCATCGAACCTATTTGAGCGGCCATGGCAGAACCCGCTCTTCCAGCAACAATTAACCCTGTCAAAACTGGAGCCAACTCT
>CANFNL010000170.1 GCA_947448205.1 Bacteriovoracaceae bacterium | reverse complement strand
TATGTATCAAACTTAAAAAGCCTTTTTAGTGTCATTTTTCCATAAGCTTTTGGCAATATTCAACTTGTCTAGAATTTACAGTACTCTCGGCCGGTGATAAAAGATTAAACGCAGAAGTAATTGAGTCTTGTGTAACATCAAGTGATAATGCTTACTACCAAGCTCAATGTGTGAATAATATGTAGTTAAAAAAAAGGGGAGGCAAGATTTTATTTTGCTCCCCTTTTTTTTATGATTTAGTTTTATTTTTCTTGAACAAACGCTGCAAACCGCACACTTACTTGGGCAGGAGTCACTTTAGGTCTTCCCAATTTTTCAGGTGAGCCTTTCTTGGTTTTTAAATGAATAAATGTCACACCAGAATTTTTCGATTTTACTTCATCTAAAATATTTTCGAAAGTTGCCAACGTATCCGTGCTATAAATTTTATCGTAGCCAAATCCAGCTGCTACGGCTCCAAATGAAACTCCACCTGTAACTGTTCCTTGTCCACCTGTTGAATCATGAACTTCGTTATCAATTAAGAGATGAATCAGGTTTTTAGGTTTGTAAGCTCCGACAGTTGCCATTGATCCAGTTCTCATTAAAAGTGCGCCATCTCCATCGATAATGAGTACTTTTAAATTGGGCTTACAAAGTGCGACTCCTAAGCCAAAAGCTAATGCGCAACCCATTGAGCCAACCATATAGAATTGATTTTCACGATCTCCAACTTCATATAACTCTCTTCCTGTTTTTCCAGTCGTCGCCACAACTGCAACCTCACTACCAAGATGTTTTTGGATTGCTTCCAAAATGGGTGTGCGCATTTCCCGATTATTATAATCAAGTTCAAAGCGGTCTTTATGAATGACATTAAATTCTTTTTTTGAAGCTGCTGATTTTTTTTGTAATTTGTATTCAGCAATATCATCTTTTCTCATGACAAAAACATAAGGTTGATTATTTTTTTTCATATAATCATCTGCCAATTTTAAAGCTGGCATGACTTCAATTTCAGTTTGCGGGAAATAAGCCCAAGCCATTTTCATGGTTTCAAGCATAGCAGTAGTAATTTGCCCCATCAACTCATGTTGAGGCTCATCAGTTGCTCCTCCTGGCTCCCCACGAAGTGTAGTAATTACCATCACTGGCAAATTAAAAGTATAAGTTAAACTTGTTAGTGGATTGACAGCATTTCCAAGCCCAGAATTTTGAAACATAACCACAGCACGTTTGCCGGCCACTGTGGCTCCTGCAGCAATAGCAACTGCATCTCCTTCATTAACAGAATCAATGAAGTCTAGGCCATCTGTATCGATAACATAGTTAATGAAAGGCTTTAAATAAGAGCACGGTGTTCCTGTGAAAAAATTAAATCCTAATTCTCTTGCCGGTGTTAAAAAATTATCTGCTGTAATCATACTTTCCTCTTATAATTAAAATTTTTGTCCGCGAGAAACATCAGCATAATTATCCACGTCTAACCAATGACCATCTATATACATGACATTAATTTTTACTTTTTTCTCTAAAAGTTTATTCATCAAATCTGGCAATTTCATTTTGTTAAAATCTGGAGTCATTGATAATTCTGACAATGTTTTTGAAAGAATTTCAGAACCAACTTTATTAGTTTTGATCAACCCAATCCACTCTCCCTGAGCTTCTTTGTGTTGAGCTGCTTTTCCAAATTTAATTCCCTTGAGTTCAGCATTCTCAGCACTAAACAGTGTATGATTATGGGCTCGAGAACAAAGAACGAAGTCTCCTTCATACTCAGGAGATCTCCCATTGACGGCGGCATCAACGACAATCGTAATATCACCTTTTTCTTCTAATAAACGCGAGAGAATGTATTTTCTATAAAGAATATCCCCATAAGAAATAACTGTGTGATCAGTGATTTCCTTTTTAGCTAAAAAGAGTGACGAGAGCTCACTGGTTGTTTCAAAATTATCGTTATCATAATATTTAATATTTTGAAGCTTAAATGCTTCTTTTTTATAACCACGTACTATCGAAATATCTTTGATGTCATGCTCGTAGAAATGATTAATTGATTGTTCAATTAAAGGCTTTCCATTGATATCAATTAAAACTTTTGGTTTATCTTCCGTTAATTCTTTTAATTCAGCTCCTCGAGATGCGGCCAGGAAAATAGCCCTTGGCTTATCGGCATCAGCAACTGATAAATATAATTTTTCAGCGGCTTCAAGTTCTTTATCATTTTGCAATCGAAAAAGTTCAGCAACAGAGACAATTTTATCTTCAACATTCATTAAAGTTTGCTCTTCAAAAATAGTCTTAGTCACATTTTGCATAGCTGTAACGGCCATTCTCATTTGGTGATTGGCCCAGATACACACAGAAATATTGGCTTCTCTAAAAACATTAGTGGGTGTGGCATAATATTTTGTTGGGACGATTACAATTGGACAAGACTTACTTCTTTCACCCCATTCTTTCATGAAAGCTAAAATTTCATCTGGCTTAGAAATTTTCGAGTGCATTAAAATACCATTGGCTCCAGCTAGGCGATAAGCTTCAGCTCGCTTTAGAGCCTCTGCCATACCCCAGCCTGCAATAAGTGCTTCTACTCTGGCGATAATATTAAAATCTGAGTCTAATTTTGTATCTTGACCAGCTTTGATCTTTCCACAAAATTCCTCAATATCAGCAAGTGGCTGTGCTTCTGTTCTAAGAAATGAATTTGTCTTAGGAAAAATTTTATCTTCGATACAAACACCTGCCACTCCACGCTGCTCGAGCTTTGTAACAAGTCTTCTCATATTGTTGAAATTTCCGTACCCAGTATCACCATCTAATAAAATAGGAATTTGAGTAGCATCACTCATAAACTCGACAACTTCTAAAACTTGCGTCCAAGACGCTTCGTTATTATCGCGAACACCGAGAGCAGCTGAAATAGAAAGTCCCGATCCCCAAATCCCTTTAAACCCTGCTTCTTGCGCAATCTTTGCCGACATCCCATTGTGAGCTTCCATGAGAAACTCTAACTCATTAGACATAAGCATATTACGAAGTTGAGTCGTTTTTTTAATTGCTACATTTTTCATACGAAGTTTTCCTTATAGACATTGAAGGCCATGTAGAGACTAAAGAGCAAAATAATTGCACCACAGGCACGTGAGAAATTAATAAAAAATCTTTCTGGTATTTTATTTTGATAACGAACAATGATTCTCAAAAGTGTGTAAAACCAACTGGCAGAGCCAATGGCCAATCCTAACGAGAGGAGGAAGTAATTTAAAAAGGAATGATTAAATAATTGCCATGACTTTATAACTGCAGCAAGGCCTGACATAGTAGCAATTAGAGTTGGATTAGAAGAATAAATTAAAACTCCTAGAAAAAAATAGCCGGTAAGACTTGGATTCTTTTTTACTTGATCATCGCTTAAATCAAAGCTTTGCTTTTTTACTAAAAGCTCTTTTAAACCAAACGCAAACAAAAAGATGACTCCCAAAAGTTTTAATATCAAAATAGTTTTTGGATTGAAGTGAAAAAGAGAAAGGCCTGTTAATATTACCATGAAATAAACAAAATCCATTAACGATCCACCCAGAGCGATTGCTAAGGCTGATTTAAAATTATGTTTGATCAAGGTGTTTACAACCCAAACATTTATTGGGCCGACGGGTATACAAATTAAAAACCCAACAATTAATCCTATTAATAAAGCAATAAACATAAGAACTCATCAAGCCATCTTGCGTGGCGTTTTCTGGTAAAAGCTAAGGGGATCAAAATAGCATTCCCCTCTAGAGAATTCAACAATATTGAGACTATTCGCTTAGGACTGATTCGTTGTAAAGGAAGGCTTCCTGTTCAATCGACTTAGCCTTAGGATGGCGATCGGGGTGGATAATGCGAGTAAATGATCCCATCTCTGGATTAAAGATAAAATTGATTAAGACTTTGGTCCAAGATTGATAACTTTCTAGAGATTCATAATACTCGGGAGCAATCGCTTTAATCTTAGGCTGATTGATCCAGGCGACGTTCATAAAATCATGGTGCTCATTATGAAACCCCATATTAAATGTTAGCCAGTTCAATGGCCCGTAATAGCTATAAGTTTCTTGACCAACTTTTGATACAAAATGCTCTTGAATCCAACGTCCCCCGAGTGGATGTAGACCAAGTGCAAAAAGAGTAGATAGCGCTAGGTACAATAACGCTTTAGGTCCGATATAGTAGTAAATTCCCAAATTGATAACTATTTGCAATAAAGTGTTAATCACTGTCCAAAAATTAACAGGTTTATAAAATTGAACTTTTAGTGGCCGAAGCGCCTGAGAAAATGAAAAAAGAAATAACCACAACGCTTTTTTAAACGCCTTATTGCCGATTAGACGGGCCTCTGTGTAGCTCGTAATATCTGGATCATAGGAGTATTCACCTAAATGCTTA
>CANFNL010000169.1 GCA_947448205.1 Bacteriovoracaceae bacterium | reverse complement strand
TAAGACGATTTAGCTTTGAGGTAATAGTATTCAGCTTTTCGGTAGAGCCCGGGTGCTTTCTCATCGGCTTGGGATTCCTTGGCCGCCATAAAGGCTACTTGGGCAAGGGACATTTCAAGTTTGGGGCGTGTGGTGGTTAAGCCACACGCTGAAATAAAAATTAAATTAGCAAAAATAAAAAAAAAAGATAAATTTTTCAAATTATTTTGCAGTTATTATGAAATTAGCTCTTCGATTTTTTGACCAAGACTCTTCATCGTGACCAAAAGAAACTGGTTTTTCTTTTCCAAGCGAAATCGTTGTTAAACGAGCTGCTTCTACGCCTTGGCCAATAAGGTATTCGCGAACACCCTTTGCTCTTTTTTCACCAAGGGCCAAGTTGAATTGTACTCCTCCACGCTCATCAGCGTGACCTTCCACTTGAACTTTTACTGAAGTGTTTGTTTTTAAAAATGCCGCATTGTTGTTAAGGGCATCTTTAGACTCTTGAGACAATCCAGCTGAATTGAAATCAAAGTAAATAGACTTTAAAGCACCTGCTTTATTAGAATCAGAGTCGCCATTTAATTCTAGCGAAGTTCCAGAATTTTTGCTCATTCCATTTTTTGATGCCGAATCCTGATTATCACCAACAGCATCAGATCCTTTCTTTTTTAAGCTTGAACAAGAAGTGAGTGATAAACTGGTGGCTAAGATGGCCATAACGAATGCCGATTTAAATTTCATGGTTAAGCTCCTTAATATAGCTATGATGATTAAAAAAAAGTTTCAAAGTCTTAATAGATAGATATGATTATGCCAATTTTGCTCTACATAAGGAAGAAAAAAATGAATCTTAGCCCTTTCCTTTTCTCACTTTGTTTTGCTCTCAATTTTTTGGTAGGAAATCTCTTTGCTTTTGAGTTAGATAGAAGCTTAAAGACAATCAATTTAGCCATGCCCACCAATTACGGAATATTTTTAGGGGAGATTCACTACGCAGAAAAAGATAAGGCCCAAGCCTTGCGAGTCGAGCGGGTAGTGAAGGAGGACTTGATTAAAGTGATCAATTATTTTGAATACGTCCCCCACGATGTAGTTCATTTTAATCTCGACCCCTATTTACGGCTCACCAATGGCAACGCCCGAACTTTTCCTACGAATATAATTAATCTCTATAATTTTCCTGCCAATAACAATGAGCATCTTGTCTCAATGGAAAATTGGATAAAGGGGTTGGTGCTGCATGAGTTTGTTCACATTGTTCACCTAGATCAAACCAGAAATTATTTACAAGTAGGAAGAAAAATTTTTGGAACAGTGGCTAAACTTCCCACGAGTTTAGTTCCAAGATGGTTTACTGAAGGAATTGCCGTTTGGGGCGAGTCACATTTGATGATAGGTGGAAGATTAAACAATCCTCTTTTTAATAAAGAGCTTTTGATTCAATTAAAAAAGAAAGATTTTTGTAAAAGTATAGACTGCCTCGATAATCCTGGTGTTTACCCTGGAGGCTCCCTGTCGTATTGGGCCGGGGCTCAGTTCATGGATTATATTGAACGAAAAAAAGCCAAATCCATAAAATGCTTAGTAGAGGCAAATTCCCAATTACTTCCCTTTTTGCTTAACGATGCTTTTCTAGATTGTGTGGGAGAAAAGGCTCAAGATTTATTTGTAAAATTTAGAGATGACTTTATAGCTAGCGAACCCCGTCCTGTTCTTGAAACAAGGGATTGGCATAAAAAAGTTGAAAATATTTTTGGTAGCGATGATTTTCAAAAAGGTATGGTTTTAGAGGGAGATAGGGTTTTTAAAGTTGAACACAATAAAGAAAGTGAAGCTCTCGTTAGCTATGATTTAAAAGATAATATTGCTCGGTTTGCCCATTTTGATTCTCCCATATCAGATGTCAGCGCTATGATTGATGTTAATGATGAATTGCGATTATTATTAGTTTCATTTAATGATGATCCTCAATACCGCACTCACAATAAAGTTTGGAAATTAATCAATCCTGAAACTTTTAAAATTGAGCGAGTGCTTAATTTAGATCACGATCCATGTTATGTCATTTCCTTGAGTCGGGGACGCCTAATCACATTTAGCTTTTGGAAGAATCAATGGATTGTCGAACAAAATGGTGAAATACTTAAGACACTTTCCACGGATGATAATATTTCTCTTGTCAAAAAAGTGGGAGAAAAGTTACTGCTGAAAATAAATGATTCACAAGGAGTCTCGAGGCTCATACTTACTGATTTTAGACTATCTAAAATGAATGTGATTTATCAAAGCAGCTCTTATTACGATCTGCCATTAATTACCGATAATTTTCTAGTCAAACGAGAAAATTCAGAATTTAAATTGATCGAATACAACGAGGCTTTGTCCAAAGTTCAAATCAGCAATCTTGATTTACCAAAAACAATTACTTTTGGATTGATCAATGAAAATAGGGCGGTGATTTTAGAAGACCGCTTGAAATCCAGCACTTTTTCCCAAAGTGATTTAATTAAATTGTTGAAAAAAGCAAAAAGCAAAACTGAAGCTATCGAGCCTTCAGAGTTTCAAGATTTAGTTGCTTCAAAAGAATCGTTCTCTTCAGCAGAAGCTGAGTCATACCCTAGACTCGATCATTTAATTCCTCATTATTGGTTTTTAGCTACTGGAAATTCAGACAAGCTTGGTAGTATTGGAGCGATGACAAGTTTTGTGGATCCAATGGATATTTATTCACTCAACGCCACGTTATTAGTTTATCCCAATGTCAAAAAGTTTGGAGGAACTCTAGATTATAATCAAAAACTCATTCAAGTCAGCGATCTGTGGAGAGTATCGGCAAGCTTAAATCAAGAATATTTTAAAAATGATTTTAGTCCAGAGACAAATTTAAGCCGAGATCTTTTTGCCAGAACTTATTATTATATTTATCAAAATTGCTGGACTTACACTCCAGGATTTTTTGTAGGAAAAAGCACTACAAATGATTTTATTTCCAAGCGATCAACCACCCAGATCGGAACTTCTGCGGGGATGAACTATCAGGCTCAAAGCTACGATGATTTTTTTCAGACTTTTATAGGAAGTGTGAGCTTACAAACAAATGATTCAATTTTGGGACAAAGTTATTTAGCAACTTTTTTAAATGTTGAAGTGACGGGAAGATTTAATTCTGATTTAGTTGGATCAATCAAAACTACTTATGAAATGTATGACAAGACTGATTTTAAAAGTGGTGTGATCTATGCCGGTGGCGTGGATGATTATAATAAGGCTCGACGTCATGATTTTTACGGAATTGTTTACGGCAATGCTTTTGGTAATAAAATTTTTACCTCCAAAGAAATGATAGACTATAATTTCTGGGATATTTATAAGGGTAAAAATCTAATTCCTTTTTATGTTAAAGAAATGCACATGCTTGCTGGTTTTGAATCCCTATATGCCAATCGAATTTTCTTTGGTGTCAATGTCCTTCGCGATCAAATGATCAACGGATTTTTTTTGGGCCCAAGACTAAAGGCCGATCTTTTTTATTTTGTACCTGTAACTTTTGATGTCATTTTTTCTTCTGTAAATAATCCCTTTGGAAGTAGCAAAAATCAGGTTGATTTTGTGTTGTCGGCCGACTTGATGCAGTTTTAAGTTTTGACAAAAATGCTTCCTAGCTGTTTGACTTAATTTCTGCTAGGATATCTTATCTCAAAATGGGGGTGCACCGGTTTCGACGGGGAGTACGGACGTTTTGTGGGCGTGTCCAGGTTGATCGGCATGGTCCTGGTAAAAAGTCGATCAAAAATTATATGCTGAATCTAACGATTACGCATACGCAATGGCTGCTTAATTAATTAAGCCCGTTCGTTGAGGTGGTTACAGCCGATAACAAAGTTTGTGACAAATTTGGTGCTGGAGCAAGCAAAACTTCAGTCGTTGAGTTGCCGGGAAGCCAACGTTAAAAATCACCGGGCCCTTCGCTGCTGACATCGCTGCGATAGTCTTCGCTTTGAGACAATAATTCAAAGCTACACACGTAGTCCGCTTTACTGATGATTCTTCGGACGTGGGTTCGATTCCCACCACCTCCACCACTCAAAACAACAGACGCACTTTTGGACAGAAGACTTCCAGAGGAGTTTTGGGTGAAAGCGTCTAGGACATTTTTAGTTTTAGAATAGGCCGTTAGTGTCCCATTTCATGTGGGAAATATCCCAACAGTCTTCATTTTAAAATTTCCCGTGATAACTATTTTTTGATTCCAAACCTCATCCCAACCTTTTTTATCAAGCGTAAATCTAAGCAACATTCTAGCAAGTCTTTCGGCCCCAGCTTCACTCCAATTATGAGCAATTCTTTTAAAGCGCCTAGCAAGTTCTCGCATTACTCTTTCTATCGGAAATCCGTCAGTAAGCTCCTCAAAATCATCTTCGTGACGATTCAGTCACAAAAATCAAAACCAATGTTTTTCACATCGGCCTATATTGGGTCGTAATTTTAAAAATCCTCTCTTGTGACCACCTAAATTTCTCTCTAACAGGTC
>CANFNL010000168.1 GCA_947448205.1 Bacteriovoracaceae bacterium | reverse complement strand
CAGCAATCAAATCCTCTAGTTTTTTATTTTGTTTTTCAACTGAATTTTTTAGTTCTGAAATCAAATTTAACATAACGGAACAAGTTGCGTAATTGTCTTTGCGAATTTCATCAAAATATATAGGAAGACCGCTTCCTGTGTAAAAATAAATTTTATCTGGTGTTAAACTAAAGCGATCAGCCAAAAATTTTTCAAATTGATTAACTCCACCAAGCATTCTAAAAATAGTCTCAGCAACAAAATTATTAGACTTAACATTTACTTCTTTGAGGTATTTATAAATAGCCGGTGAAGAAAGAGTAAGTACTCTTGCTTCTGAATCATTTTCGAAAGGATTAGCATCGACAAATTTTACATTTTGAGCAGTAAAGCTAACTTCTCTTCGAAATCGTCCTTCTTTAGCAAGATTGTAGTAAGTGGCATATTCTATTTTTGTATCAGCCGACCAATTATTAGTATTGAAGTACATTTTTAAGTAACGTGTATTACTTTCTGCATTTATCGTTGGGTATTCATCAACTTCATAGATAACATCAGGATAGATCATTGTATTTTTATCAAATGAAATCGTATCAAAGTTATTAAATCCTAAATCATTAAGTTGAGAAATCAAATAAAACATCTTCTCATTGCCCATGAATGGATCGAAACTTCCTGCGATATGCAGATTATTGCCCTTAATGAAGAGCTTTGTATCAAATTTATATTCAACTCCTAATTTATCAACGGCCCAAAAGGAAGTTAATAACTTTGAGACTGAAGCAAGGCGTATTCGCATATCGACATTAGCCCCTTCGATTTGCCCTTTATCATTTGTATAACAATAAGATTGGTCTTGAGCTGCTATACCCTCAGATCTCAATTGTTGAGTCCAGTTTTTGTCTGTGTTAACACTCGCATAAGCAGTTGATGAAAGTACTGACAGAAGTATCACTACATTATTTTTTTTCATATTATTCATATCACTTATTTTTTAATATTTGAAAAATTCATCCAAGGAGGTGTTATTTCATCTGTAAAGCCACTGGACTCTAATATGGAACTAGGATGAGTATATCCATCCAATAGACCTGCATCAATATAGAATTTTCCATGCATATCTGAAGATTTTATGCCGTAGACATTTCCTTTTCGCCCAATTTTTCTTTTAAACTTAGTGAGTTTCTCCCCTGGCGTGTACGCAATCACATCAGGATGGGTGTCGAGTTCATAAGTTCCCACTTCTATAACCTGATTTAAAATATTATTAGGATCGAGAATTAATTCTCCTCCACTTTTCTTGGCTTCCCAGAATGAATCCAAGTCTTTTTCAGCAATATTTAAGCTTTTAATAACTTCAGCGCGATCAATTGCATGATTTCTATTTTTTGTAAGCACATATTTCCATTCTGCCGTGGCATTTGGATAATTGCTTAAAGTTGGATCAAGAATTTCTTCTTGAGCATAAATTTTAATAATTGGAGCTCCGGAGTCAATCATTTGTCTGATAAAGGCAATTGCTTCATTGTTATTTCTAGTACAGCCAGAACTTCTAGGATCTGAGACAATATTAATTAAAGTCTTTTTAACTTTCTTGATATACCTATCTTTATCAGATCCCCATCCAAGAGTTCCATGGGTCCATTGACCAAACGGTTCAGGAGCTACGAAAGCCGTGTACCATCCAAAAGCTCCTCTCATTGTTCCATGAGTTTGTCCATTCTCATCAATGGGCATTACTTCACTTGAAAACCAAGCTCTCCAACTCGCATCCGGGTTGGGAGTTGCCGGATATCCATCTTTATACCAAGATGGATAATGTCCTTCGGGATCTTGATAAAATTTGCTCCAGCCAGTTACACGGTAGCTTCCTAAGATACTTCTCCCCTTTCCTTTTTCCTCTTTTGGATGATCAACATCTTCTCCTACAACAACTTCTGACTCCATAATCATTTTACTAGGACAGGAATTATCCAAGCAAATTCTTTCATAAAGTCTTAGAGTTTCCGTAGCAACGTTTACCACCACAAAATATTTTCCCGAAAAATCTTTATAATCGATTATTTTTGGAGATAAATTTTCAATAGCAATAAAATACTTTTCAGACTTAACAATAGGATCGTAAGTTAGAGCAATTGATACCTCTATATACTTTTGATTATAGATTAAGGCTGGATTAATAATTTTCACTTTATCATTTAGACTTAATTCCCCAAGAATTTTACCGCTCTCATCTGGGTTAGATCTTACTCGAACTGAATTACGATTTATAAAATATGTAGATTGGTCATTATAAACTGGATTAGAACTTTGAGTTGGCGAAGCAATATCTGCATACACCGAAGAGAGTCCAATTAGAGTTGACAGCATTATAGAAGAAATGGCATTCTTTTTCATAATATCCCCTAGCTCATAAGTAATAGCATTACGCCCATGCCTTCTTAGCTCTAAGTGAAATGACTTTCAAGCAACAGGCCTATCATTTGTAATTATTACATTAATAATGTTTTCTAAATCATTAAAATGCTAAGTTGTTTTATAGACCTGTCCCCAACTCATTACTGGACTCTGCCTTTAGGTCTGAAAGTATTTTGGATTGACAAAGCCAAACGCTACTTCGTTGAGCACAATTAATCTTTTGCGCTTTAGAAGTACTCTGTGCTTTTTTATAGAGATCATCTTTAATTATTGAATCTACTGCTAAATCCGAATAAATGCCACAGTGACAACTTCCAAGGCAAGAATTCAATACCCCCTCAGGCACGGTATAATTTCCACTTTGAATTTCTTGATCAATTTGAGCATGAAGCGCTCTAAGCATATTTAATGCCTCATCAGAGCTTAGTCCACAAGTGTTTTGAAGCTCTTTTTCACCATCTGAAACAAACATTAAAAAGTTTGCGGCATCATCAAGCTGATGAAGCTTATTAAAGCTCAACAAATCAATTGAAGTTGTCGAGCATGAAACAATCACAAAAATTGGGAAAAAGAATAGAAATATTTTATTTATTTTGTAGCTCCAGCTCCATTCATTTCATCAACAATCTCAGGAAGTGTCACCCACCGGATGGCGTTTTCTGAACCCTTAAGTGTCTTTGACCATTCTATTAGTTTTCTTGAGGCTATGACAGACTGTGGATGAATATCGTGGAATAATATAACTCCATGTCCGCTTGCCTGCATTTGTTTTTTAGCCCGCTCAACAATTGAGTCCGGGTCCTTGTCCTGCCAATCAAGCGTATCTACATTCCAAAAGACATGAATCATGCCGAGATCAGCTATCATTTTTCTCACCCTAGGAACCGAGTTTCCAGATCCATAAGGACATCTGAAAAATCTTAATTTCTCTCCATAAGACTTTGACTCGACAGCAGTCGATTGAACGATTTCTTTTTGCAGCCCTTCATCACTTAGTTTTGGAAGTTGAGGATGTGACCAAGAATGATTAGCACGAACCATTGTTTTTTCTCCGACCATATCAACGATACTTTGGTAGCGAATAACATTTTCTGCAAGCCAGAAAAATGTTGCCTTTATTCCCAACTCTTCTAAGTTTTTTAAAATAACTGGCGTATGAACAGGATTTGGACCATCGTCATAGGTTAGGGCCCAAACATTTTTTGGAAAAATCAACCCCATCACGTTTCCATTAGGTCCAGTACTAGGATAAAATTTCAATTCACTTTGAGGCTCGCGACCTTCTTGATCAACTATTTGTAATTTTTCTGCTTTATCTTCAATAATTCGATTAAGTTCATCATCACTATCCTGTGCAATCCTCCCCATTTTGCGAAAGGTTTCACGATACTTCCTTAAAATTGAAACTTTTTCCTGATCGTCTATAATTGAAGTTGCAGGCATCTCAACAGGACTCATCGGCTTCAACAATAAACCATTTCTTGCTTTTACAGCGTTCTCAATTTCAATTTTTAATTCTTCAAAAGAAATTTTTTCAAGCGGATTATTTGAGTCTAATTTGGCTTTAAATTTTCTTAAAAGGGAATTGGCTAATTTCCTTTTATCAGCACTAACAGAGTTATCGTAAGCTATATCTGTGAGTTTTAAATAGTTGAAAATCATCTTATCCTTAAGCCTATGACTAAGACCCCACATAACTATTAGTTTTCTATAACTCTTAGAATATTCAAAGGATAGAGCATTGTGGGTAATAACACTTTCATCTAACTCCTTATCGAATTCTCCTAGATTTGATTCTGCCCTAGTGAATAGACTTTTCAGTCTATCAAAATTATCTAAAAAAACTTTTTCTGGATCAGTGGAATTCATCATAGATTGAAAACTAACTTCCAGATTCTCCTCTGTTTCAGAGGAGCTAGGAGAGCGTATCGATAGAGCATTCGGACTGAGAAGTTCTGAGTTATAGCTAGCACAAGAAGAGAGAAAAAAAACAAGAGCAATTGGAAAAGCAAAAGATTTTTTTAGCATAAATTTTCCCTTCAAGTGGAAGTCTTAATTAACGGCACTCATTTGTTAACCTATCGACTTTTTTTGATATTTCATTTAATTAAAGCCAAAATGATTAGCTGACCAATGACATCCTGTATTTTTTTCACGATCCT
>CANFNL010000167.1 GCA_947448205.1 Bacteriovoracaceae bacterium | reverse complement strand
CTTTAACCACCACTTCTAGCTTTCTTTGCTCTAATTTACTCAACGTGACCATCCTTAATCCCTTTTTAAGAAGTAAAACTATTGAAAGTTCAATTTCCTAAGAGGATTTCAAAAAAGTTATAAAAGGACAAAGTCGCATGGTAATTAAGTGAGGACAGAATCGCGTGGTAAGTACAGAGGAAAAAGAATAATAAATATCGTCTTCATTTTAGACACTGTAAAAAAACTACTCAATAGACTGCGTTTTTTTAGTTAAAAATTAACAATTTAAAATGCTAATTAATTGGTATTCATTTTGCTAAGTCTCTAGCTATAAACTTTCAGGAGACTAAAATGAAAAAAACCACTATGACTTTATTATTGTTAGTTGCAACGACAATTTATAGCTGTGGAGGATCTTCTGCTTCATCGAATAATTCAACAATAACTTCTAGCAGTTCACCTATCATTCAAAACGGTATTAAATCAACCCCCGCAGGAGCTTTTAGTGGAACGTGGACAGGTTATCTAGAGAATTCTTACACTACAATTAATATTCAAGATAATGG
The DNA here is from genome assembly GCA_947448205.1 of Bacteriovoracaceae bacterium. Classification (GTDB taxonomy): domain Bacteria; phylum Bdellovibrionota; class Bacteriovoracia; order Bacteriovoracales; family Bacteriovoracaceae; genus Bacteriovorax. The sequence continues at coordinate 4,026 of CANFNL010000167.1, read as the reverse complement.
CAATATCACCCTAAGTGCTGTTGGCGAAAGCTCCACTCAAAGATTACTAGTCTTTAAAAATAACTATTATTTTATTGTAGACCCATTAGCTAATAAGGGTATTTGGGTCAGAGTTAGTGGATCAAGCCTAATTATTAGAATCAACGGAAATGATGAAACATTCTACAAAAATTAATTAACATCAAATTCAAATTCTATTTTTGTCTTAACAGAGTTATGAATCATACAAGATTTTGTGGTTTTATCGAGGATTCTTAGGGTGCGTTCATGGTTGATTGATCCAGTAATCGATACTTTTAAAAGGGCAGCTTTCATCATCATTAATTGATTTTCATCACTGCCCAGCTCAAGCGTTAAATGAACGGATATATTATCATAAAGAAGCTTAGACTTACTGGCGATAACTTTAAAAGTTGCTATAAAACAATTTTGAAGTGCAAATGCAAAATAATCCTCTGGCGAAAATCCATTTTCATTACCACCAAACTCTTTAGGGATATCAGTTGGCGCATGAAAATTGCCCGCCGTCGAGCTCCAGGAAAGTCCTACATCAGATGAGGATTGGGAATGTGAATAAAATTTTACTGGTAGTTGTGACATTTACTTATATCCTTTTGTTGAACCATCTAAGTTTTGTCTTGAACACTTGAATCGATTGATCTCAGGGGGTCTTGTCTTAAGATGCTTTAGGTGTCCCAAATTATTTGCTCTTACCCGCCATCTTTTAAAATCTCTTAGTGGTAAAATTTTTCTCATCACTTTTATAACTTCGTTAGGCGTAAGATTAAACTGCTCTTTAATAGCCTCAAACGGAGTTCTATCTTCCCAGCACATCCTGATAACTCGATCAATATTTTCAGGGCCAGCATTTTCAATAAACAATTCTATTTTGTTTTTCATATAAACGCCTTAAAGATATTTTTCTAAAGTCTTAGTAAAGCTATTTTCTGTTGGATTAGTTGCCGATTTAAAACGTTCCACTATGTTACCATTTTTATCAATAATAAATTTCTCAAAATTCCAATCGATAGGAGCTTCGTATCCTTTTTGTGAATGAACCCATTTATAAAGATCAGATTTTTTATTCCCGATTACTTCTTGCTTTTCTAAGATAGGAAAATTCACACCATATTTTAAGCGACAAATATTGCCAACTTCTTTATTTTCTTCTGGCGTTTGAGAAGAGAAATCATTACTTGGAATGCCTAAAATTAAAAATTTTTTATTTTTATATTTTAAATAGATTTTTTCTAAGTCATCAAGTTGACCAGTGTAACCACAACGGGTGGCTATATTGGCCAGTACTACAACCTTACCTTTAAGTGAATCAAATTTTATCAACTTTCCATTTGTATCTTTGTAACTAAAATCATAGAAAGAAGCGGCCATAGCATTAAAAGTAGAAAGCAATAGCATTACTAGATATATTTTTTTCATAAATATTTTCTCCTATTAAAATTCTCCCATAGATCTTTTAACATTTAAAAGGACATCTCTTAGACAAAGCGGAATGTTTGAATTTTAAATGCCAATTGCATATAATTCTGCGATGAAAGTACTAATTTTATTTTTTTCATTTTTTATTGCAATTTCTTGGGGGGATACGATTCCTTTGGTTAAACCCAGTTTTGACTGGGGAGCGGGAATATTGGCAATTTATGGTAATCACTACCGCGGAAGCAATCAGGCTAAATTGTGGCTATTTCCTATGCCTTATTTCTCATATACCTCGGAGAGATTAGAAGCCAACCCATCATCCATAAGAGGAGTGCTCTATAAAAATGAAAGGCTCTCGTTTAAGCTCTCATTTATGCCTGGGCTTCGAGTGCAGAGCAAAGATAATTTAGCACGACAAGGAATGAATTCCTTGGATTATACTGCTGAGGTTGGGCCAATGGTCATAGTAAAAATGTGGCAGAGTAGAGATGAGGAATTTTTATTAAATTTTGAGTGGCCATTAAGACAGAGCTTTGCAATCGATTTTTCCTTTATAAAATCAGTTGGATTTTTTACTGTTCCCTTTTTAAATTTAATTTATAAACCAATTCAAAAGAACCGTAGTGGACAATTTGAATTTTCTATTAGTCCTATGTTTGCCGATAAAAATTATCACCAATACTTCTATGGTGTTGATCAGAAATACTCTTCTGTTGATCGCCCAGCCTATAGTGCCAAAGGTGGTTATAGTGGCTTTCAGTCAGCAATTTTAGCAAACATAAAAAGCAAGGACTTTGCCATTATTAATTTTTTCAGGTGGGACGTTTTAAATAAAGCTGCATTTGTAGAAAGCCCATTAGTAAAAAATAAGAGTTACCTCATCTGCGGTTTCAGTTTATTTTGGATGATTAAATAATGGTATGAAAAAATTATAGGGTGACATCAATTGCTCATGGAGCATGATAATTCTAAATATATTTAGGAGTCGTCATGCTTAATACAAGATCAATAATTTGTTTTACTCTCTTAATTAGTTTCGGAACAACTCAAGTATTAGGCTCAACACAGTCTTTAATTTCAGTTACAGTTAAACAGAGCTTGCGAATTGGAAAATTTCAAACTGGAATTGGCTCAAGAGTTGAATTAAAATCGGAGGATCCAAAAAGTTCAGGTGAAGCACTGTTCTTGGGAAAAGCTATTCGCCCCGTTGGCACTCAGTCGTTTCAAATGTATCTTCACTTAGCGACTAAGAAAGTATTGTATATTGAAGCCAATCTTCTTAAAAGTCCCAATATTGCTCTTCAGACAGTATTGGATCCTTACGAGCAAGCTGGTGGCACTTGTACGGGTTATGCAATATATGATTATTTACAGCAATTAAATTTAACTGGCTTTAAAGGAAGTGGTGAGCTTGTTAAGAGTTTAGAAACCGAAGAAGGAAGGACCACTCTGTTAGTAGATTCTGTTAATCAGTATTATCTAAATCTCCAGCATAGAAATTCAATTAACGGAATTTTAAATAGCTATGGCAAGAAGTTTGGCTTTCAATGTAAAAATTTTAAAACTAATACATATTCAGAAGCTAAGAGTATTATTCTCAAAAACCTTAGTTTGGGCAATCCAGTAATTTTTTCATTTTATACCGGGCCTAAAATGTATAAATCTCCATTTCCATTAAGTTATTACTTACAACCAAATCCTGAACTCGATGATCGATTATGGGTACCAAGAAAAACTGGAGAGCGCAACAGTGGAGGTCATAGCAACGTTGCAGCGGCTTCTTTTGAACTCGAAGGGAAAAATTATTTAGTCATGTTAGATTCTGATTGGTCTCAACCTCGCATTTGGGATATGGATGCTTTTTTAGGCGAAAGGATGGACCTTTCTGAAATCGATTTTATCTTTTGTAAGTAATCCATAGATTATTTGTATTATTCAATTACTCTCATTATTTCTATTGTCTTCTTAAGATAATCTTAATGGGAGGATTTTAAGATGGATTTAAATCTAAAAAATAAAGTTGCACTAATTACCGGAGCATCTTCAGGAATAGGTGCTGCAACTGCTGTGGCATTTGCTCAAGAAGGTGCGGCTGTTGTGGTGGCTGATTTACAAAAGGAAAAAGGTGAAAAGCTCGTTGAGCAAATTATTTCCGAGGGGGGAAGAGCAACTTTTATTACATGTGATGTAACACTTGAGAGTGATGTCAAAAACTTAATAAAACTTACAAAAGAAAAATATCATCGCCTAGATTATGCCTTTAATAATGCTGGAATCGAAGGTGAAATTTTTGATACCATGTCTTGTACTAATGAAAATTGGGATAAGACATTAGCAATTAATTTAAAAGGTATTTGGCTATGCTTAAAATATGAAATTCCAGAGATGTTAAAAAATGGCACCGGAAGTATTGTCAATTGTGCATCGATTGCTGGACTTGTTGGATTTGCGGGATCACCAGCATATACTGCAAGTAAACATGGAGTTATTGGCTTAACAAAAACTGCAGCATTGGAGTTTGCTCATAAAAACATTAGAGTAAATGCTATTTGCCCAGGTGTTATTGATACTCCGATGATTGAAAGATTT
>CANFNL010000166.1 GCA_947448205.1 Bacteriovoracaceae bacterium | reverse complement strand
TTTTTCAATATCTTGATTTTTTAATGCTAAAATATCTGCTTTAAGCCTTTCAATTTCGAGTGCTTCTTTTGCGCTCGGAGCTTTTTTCTCTCCAAGGGCCGCCTCTGCTTTTTTATCTTGGACTTCTTTGATTGCTTTTACTATCTCAAAAAGATTTTGGATTTTTTTGCTATTTTCATCTGTTTTATCTTCCATTTTTTTTAATAGACCGCTTAAATCAGCAAGGTATTTCTCCAACGCATCAATTCTCTCTTTTTTATTGAGACCAGAATTTTCATTTGATTGAAAGGCAGCAATTTCTGCAGATAAGGGAGAACAAATCAACGTTAAGCATAATAAAACAAAGCAAAATTTAGTAATTCTCATCGCGTTATTCTCCCACAAAATGCATATCTCCATGAAAAAATTACCATTTTTATTAAAAAAAGCCTATCAAAACAAAATCCTGACTAACGTAATCAGACAAGCTGTGCTAATATTTGCCATCATTTTTAGTTATACACACAATTGAATTCTTTTAAGGAGTTTCTATGAACTTGTCTTTAAACTTAAAAAGATCGCTTATTTCTCTAGTGCTACTATCTGTATCACTTGTAGGATTTGCCGAAGAAAAATTAGGAACAAAAGAGAATCCAGTAAAGATTTATTTCACTCCTTCAGTAGATGCAAATTCTATTGCGACTAATTCAGATCATTTTCTAAAATTTATGGAAAAAGAAACTGGCCTTTTCTTTAAATCGGGAATTCCCTCAAATTATATTGCTGTAGTTGAAGCCTTTGGTTCATCACGGGCCGATATCGCGGTCATGAACTCATTTGGATATTTATTAGCTAATTCAAAATTTGGAGCAGAGGCAAAACTAAAAACACTTCGTCATGGTAAAGATTATTACGCTGGAGCTATTTTCGTAAATGCTAACTCTGGAATAAAAACTCTAAAAGATCTTAACGGAAAGAAATTCGCATTCACTGACTCGTCATCTACATCAGGATATTTATTTCCACTTAAAATCATGAATGATAATAAAATAAAACTGGGCAATACCACTTTTGCCATTAAACACGACAACGTTATAACTATGGTTTACCAAGGTCAGGTAGATGCTGGAGCTGCATTTTACTCAGATGCTTTTGATGGCAAAATCAAAGATGCAAGAGAGAGAGTACTTACTCAATTCCCAGATGTTGAGAAAAAAGTAACAGTTTTAAAAATCACTGATCATATTCCAAACGATCCATTTGTTTTCAGAAAAGGAATGCCTGCTGATGTAACAAAAAAATTCATCGATGGCTTAAATAAATACCTCGCAACACAGGAAGGAAAAACTTCTTTCAAAAATATTTACGCGGTTGATGGTATTGTTCCAGCAAGCAACAAAGACTACGACGCTTTAAGAAAAGTTTTAAAAGCAACAAATACTGATGCTGCTGCTCTCGTAAAATAAATTATTCTGCAGGATGAGATTGATATGTTAGAAATTAAAAACCTTAACAAAGTTTACCCAAATGGATATCACGCTTTAAATAATATTAATTTTAGTGTACCTCAAGGGGAATTCTTAGTTGTCATAGGACTGTCTGGATCGGGTAAATCGACGATGCTTAGATGTGTAAATCGACTTCACGATACTTCAAGCGGTGAAATTCTTTTAAATGGTGTGGATACAACTAAATTAAAGGGATCCGCTTTAAGAAAAATGCGTGCAGATGTAGGAATGGTTTTTCAACATTTTAATCTCATTCCAAGAAGATCAGTAATGGCTAACGTCCTCTCTGGAAATTTATCCCGCACTGGTATTTTAAAATCTATCTTGGGAATTTATTCCTCAGAAGAGAAAGCACTGGCCATGAAATATATCGACATAGTAGGACTTCGTGGAAAAGAAAAAAACCGCGCTGACAATCTCTCAGGGGGCCAACAGCAACGTGTTGCGATTGCTCGTGCACTTATGCAAAATCCAAAAGTACTTTTAGCAGACGAGCCTGTAGCTTCACTTGATCCCGCCACATCTCACTCTGTTATGCAATACCTAAAAAAGGTTAACGAGGAATTAGGAGTCACGGTCATTTGTAACCTCCACTTCCTTTCGCTTGTTCGCCAATATGCTCACAGAGTAGTCGCTCTCAAGGGTGGAAAACTCATCTATGATGGAAAACCGCTTGAGATCAACGAAGAATGGTTTAAAACTATTTATGGCGAAGACGCAGTAGAAGTGACAATTAACTAAGAATTAAGAAAAGGCAGAGCACCACCATGCAAAAAATAGTAAAGAAGAAAGCAAACAAAACAATTCAAACAATCAAAGCATTTATCTTTGATGTATTAGCTTGGGCGTATATTGCTCTTGTCAGTTACAAAATTATTTATGATAAAATCATTTTGGACACTCGTTATCCAGAATTTGTATGGAAACAACCTATTTACTCACTCTATTTTGGATTGGCAGTGACAATCCTTTTCTTTTTCACTAATTTTTCATTGGGAAAAGGATTGATGGGGCTGATAAAAATAAGCGACGAAGAAAGTGCAACAGCCAAGCCATTTGCATATATTGGTTATCTTTTGATTGTTTTGACTTTTTTAACTGGATTTTATGTTTCACAAGTTTCAGTAAAGGAATTCTTTTCGGCCAATGGACTTGAAGGGGCTAAAAGAATTTTCACAGCACTACTCCACCCTAATTGGGGAATTTTTGAGCAGGGACTTTTTGCGGCCATCGAGACTATTTATATGGCCTTTATAGCTACGGCGATTGCGATACCAATTGCTTTTATATTAGGCTTTATAGCCGCCAGAAACTTAATGAGTGGTAATCCAATTACCTTCTTTTGTTATAGTGCCTTAAGAGCTTTTTTAAATATTTCTCGCTCCATCGAGCCTTTAGTCTGGGCCATTATTTTTTCTGTATGGGTTGGAATTGGACCATTTTCAGGAATGCTTGCCCTTTGTTTGCACTCTATCGCCTCTTTAACCAAACAGTATTCAGAGCAAATTGAATCAATTGATGATGGCCCTATTGAAGCCATTACGGCCACTGGTGCTCATCCCATCCAAGTGATATGGTTTGGTGTCGTTCCTCAAATAGTGCTTCCTTATTTATCTTATACTATCTATCGTTGGGATATTAACGTGCGCATGGCAACTGTCATCGGCTTGGTTGGCGGTGGTGGTATTGGTAACCTTCTAATGCAATACCAAGGACAAGCTCGTTGGAGTGAAGTAGGTCTTCTGGTCATATTAATAGCTGCCATTGTTTGGACAATGGACTGGGCATCTTCAGTAATCAGAGAAGCACTAAAATAAATACAGTCTCATAGACTACTTCCAGTCTTTGAGACTGTATTTAGCTAAAATGTCTTTGAGCTTTCCCGATTTTCTTAATTGCACCATTCCCTCAGAAATAATTTTTGCATATTCTGGTGACTTTGGGTTCTTAGGAGAAAATGCTATAAATAAATCTGGATCGTTAGCAATATTTTTACTTACTGCTTTAAATGAATCCTGATATTTGGGTAAATCCTTTAAAAGATATTTCAGCACAAAAGGATTTTCAACGAATGCTTCAAGCCGTTTAGCTTCAGTCATTTTTATAAGTTTTAAAAGTGCATTTTCCCCTGAAACAGTTGAGAAAGATGGATGCTTTTTGGAAACTGCTAGATCAACTTCATCTCCATAAGAATATGCATTGATGACTCCGACTTTTAAACCTTTTAGTGAATCTATATCTTTATAAATAAATTTCGAATCTTTTATTGTCCAAAAAAAATTAGAGTTATAGCCAGTAGGAATAGTTGGTAAGATAAATCCAACGACATCTGCTCGACTGGCCGAAATGACTCCGTTTATTTCGTCCTCTTTAGCTAGCGCGATTGCTCGGGCCCAATTAATTATTTTATAATTAATTTTATGTCCTTTTTTTTCGAAAATTTCTTTTGCTATTTCTACCATAAATCCAGGAGTCTTAGAATTTGGATCACAGGCATAGGGGCACCAAAGATCAGTCGCTAGGGTAATCTCATCGGCCATCACATTTGCAAGGAAGAGTTGAATTAACAAAAAAATAAAAACTATTCTCATTTTACAAAAATCCTTAAATCCTTAAGCGGCTCTTATCTTTTTTTTGCTTTGATGAAGTGTAAATACAAATTGAGTATTCTTACATTTTTCATTGTAAAAAAACTCTCCCCCATGATCTTTTATAATTCCATTAGAAATGGATAAACCTAATCCTGTTCCATGGCCAACGGCCTTAGTGGTAAAAAAGGGATCCATAATTTTTAATCGAAGGTTTTCGGGAATACCACTTCCACTATCGGTGACTTTAAAAAAGATAAATTCGTTTTCAGATGTAATTTCAATCTTAATCCATTTATCTTCTAGTACTAAAATTGCATCGACTCCATTATTGATAAGATTTACTAAAACCTGTGAAATTTGAACTTCTCTTCCACATACTTCATCAATCCCGCTTTCAATTTCTATAGAAAAAAATATATTGTATGACTTTATCTTCATTTCAATTAAAAGTTTGATTTCTTCCAGCATTGATAGAATAGAAAAATCTATCATTGGATCTGCTTGCCCATCTCGCGAGATCAACTTTAAGCCCTTAACAATTTTTACA
>CANFNL010000165.1 GCA_947448205.1 Bacteriovoracaceae bacterium | reverse complement strand
TGTCCACCATTTTATGTTTCATTCTGTTTTTCAAGGTCCCATCGACTCCTGCAATTGGAAGCCCTGATAAAAACTCTGGCAAAATAAGAAAATCATTTTTAATCACATCTAAAACTTTAGCGAGTTGCTTAGCGGTGAAACGATTGTCGCGAGTCAGACCAGATACATTTTCTAAAGTATAATCTTTTCTTGCTAAACCAATACTATCTAAGTATTTTTTTATTTCCTCAATTCCATCTTTCATCTTAGCTGGGCCATTGCTATTTTCTGCAGCTAAATTTTTAGCCAGCATTTCAGCTACAAAGTTATTAGAAAACTTGAGCATGTCTGAGACAATTTCGTTTAAATTTTTAGAGGGAGAAACTGCAAGGACGTTGGCATTGAGGCTACAGTTTGCCACTTTTATTTTTCCTTTAAAAGTTATACCTCTTTGCTTTAAAAATTCTTTTAAGTGGTACCCTATCCACTGATTTGGATTTGAAATGCTTTTATAGATAACAGCCTCACTCGCATCTTCAGAGAGCGATCCACTAACGATTATCTTGTCGTGATCTAGCGCCTTAATTCTCGAAGCTTCTAAAGATTTCACACCAGATTTTGCGACGGTCTTAGTTTTGTTTTCAAGCTCGAGGTAATCATTTTCCGGATCTAGAAATATTTTAGCCGGATCCCCTGGGTTTTTGCCTGGTCTTATAAAAATATTGACGCTATTCCAATTAAAGGAGCTAGCAGATATCGGTGCATCAAAAGCACGATCGACTCGCACGGACTCCCTACCCGAGTCAAAAAATTCATCATCGAATCTGCTCGCATCGATTAATAAATCTCCTTGAACTTCTGTTAAACCTGATCGTTTTAATTCGTTAACCAAATACCACATTTTTTCAGAAACAAAAGAAGGATCGCCGCCACCTTTTAAGCAAAGATCTCCGGCGAGTTTCCCTTCTAATACCTTATTTTGTGACAATAATTTTGTTTCAAATTTTTTATTCATGGGAAACGCGTTTAAGACAGCTGCTCCAGTTACAATTTTAGTTAATGAAGCAGGAATCATCGAGCGGCTTGCATTAATATTAAATATTTCCTTGCCCTCATCTTCGATATAAAGACCCAAAGATTTTTCATTGAAATGATGCTTTTTAATTATGCTCATTAGGCGAGTATTTAGGTTTTCGGCATATACACAATGTATGGAGGTGGCCAGTAAAATTGCCCATAAAATTTTCATAAAAATCTCTTGGTTTGTCGGTCTTTTCTAGACTAATATTTTAGCTCCACTTATAAATCATTCACAAGGACATTGTGTGAAAATCACTTTTAAGAACCCCATCCTTTTAGTTATACAAGTTATTTTAGGTGCTACTCTTACTCTCAGCGCTACAACTAGTTTTGCCTTAGAAAGGTTGAGGCTAATTGGAGATCAAAATATAGCAACTGGTGAAAAGTTTAAAAATACTGAAATAGGTGGTCTCTCAGGTCTGACTTATGATCATGAAAAAAATAAAGTTTTAGCAATTAGCGACGATCGCAGCGTTGTCAACGATGCTCGTTACTATGAATTCGATTTAAAACTTGATGAGAAAAGTTTCAAAGTGACTCCAAGTGACGTTATTATCTTAAAAGCAAAAGATGGTAAGCCTTTTAAGAAAATGTCTGTTGATTTTGAAGGCATTACACTCTACAACGGCGAGCTTCTAATCTCTTCAGAAGGGTGGATAAATCATGAACCTCCCATCAATCCAGAAATTATTCAATTTACTCGAGCTGGGGCTTACAAGGCTAATTTAGAAATACCAGAAAAATTTCTTTCCAATAATACAGAAAGTCGAACGGGTGCTAGGGATAATTTGGTTTTTGAAGGTCTTACCACTACTCCTGATGGAAAAACAGTATGGGTTGGGACCGAAGGGGCACTTATCCAAGACGACAAAACATCTACCCCGACAAATACAAGTACTCTCCGTCTTATTCAGTACAAAGAATTAAAACCAGTAAAAGAAGTTGCCTACATTTTAGAAAAAGTTCCGAGTGTCAAAGTAGCGGGTCTCGTTGTTGGAGAAACTGGATTGTCTGATATGTTGGCTATTGATGAAAATAATTTCTATACAATTGAGCGCAGCTATTTGCCATTGGCTAAAAAAAATATAATCCGAATTTTTAAGAATTCTATTCAAGAAAAAACTTCTGACATTTCTTTGCTGCCTTCGATAAAAGATAAAGCCATCAAAATGGTCGATAAAGAACTAATTGCTGATCTCGAAGATTTTAAAGGGGTAATGAGTCCCAATTTTCAAACTTTAGATAATATTGAGGGTATCTGCTTCGGTCCCCTTCTTGCCAATGGTCATCAATCAATTATACTTGTTAGTGATAATAATTTTATAAAAAAGCAGCGCACGCAGTTCTTAGCTTTTGAAATAGTACCTTGAGGATAACATTGTCAGCATGAATTTAATTTATGATTAAAGGAATTTTTAATGAGAATAGTTGTTGCAGGAGCTTCGGGTTTTATTGGAAAAGAGTTAATCACTATTCTTAAAGATCAGCACGATGTTATAGGGATCTCGAGGTATTCTCGGGCAAAAGAAGATGGAATTCAATGGGTCCAATGCGATTTGTTCTCCCTGATTGATATTGAAAATACTTTAAAAAATGCTGATGTCGCTGTCTACTTAGTCCATTCCATGCTTCCTTCTGCCCGCTTAACCCAAGGAAGTTTTCGAGACTTTGATATGATCTTGGCCGATAATTTTTCCAGGGCCGCTAAATCTGCTGGAGTGAAAAAAATTGTTTACCTAAGCGGTATCATCCCTCCCGATGCTATTTTAAGCGAACATCTGCAAAGCAGACTGGAAGTTGAAAATATTTTAAAATCCTCAGGCATTCCAACTTCTAGTTTACGGGCTGGACTTATTATTGGCCCGGGTGGCTCCTCTTTTGAAATGATGCTTCGATTAGTTGAAAGATTACCTGTAATGATTTGTCCTTTTTGGACCTCAACTCTCTCTTATCCTATTTCAGTTTGGGATGCTGTGGCTATTATTAAAAATCGCATCGAAAATCCTGAGTTAACAGATCATGAGTGTCTTGACATTTGCGGCCCTGATCCACTTTCATATGAAGAAATGATGCGAGCTCTTTCTATTAAATTAAATCGCAAGCATTTTTTTCTTCCAGTTCCTTTTGTCTCGCAAAAGCTTTCTAAATTATGGGTAAGACTTATTACTGGAGCTCCGAGAGATTTAGTTTATCCCTTAGTTGACAGTCTAAAAACACACATGATTCCAATTGCTCCTAGACCACAAGAATTAAATTTTATCATCCCCATGAGCTATGATGAATCTATTTCTAAATCGTTAAAACAAAGAAATTTATCTAAAAAAAATCCAGCAGCCTATACTTACCAAGGCATTGCCAATGACTCCTATGTGCGCTCGGTTCAACGAGTGACGACACTTTTTCGAAGTGAAGTCAAAACAGTCGCAAGACTTTACTTTAATTGGCTAAATGTGTTTTTTCACAAAATAATTACAATACATCAGGAAGGCGATTTCTATAGTGTTAATTTGTTTTTGTTAAAAAAGCCACTTCTAGTTTTTGAATACTCAGAATCGAGAAGTTTTGATGGCCGAGAGCTCTATTATATTCGCTCAGGTCTTCTAGTGGGAGAAAGTAAAAGAGCACGTCTTGAATTTCGTAATATTTATCAAGGGCTATATAAAATTATTGCCATTCATGAATATAGGCCAAGCTTGCCGTGGTATATTTACAAATATACCCAGGCCCTTTTTCATCTGTTTGTCATGAGATCCTTTGGAAAATACTTAATTAGAAAAAAACTCTAGGAGTTTATGGATAAAGATATCTTAAAACTTTTCCCCCAAAAAGCCTTTAAGCTTTTATCAATTAAGGATTCTATCAGAATAGGCAGCTTAGTAACTAGCTCCCTAATCAACAAACAATCTTACGATGAGCAATACAAAAAAAGACTCTTACAATGGAGGTGGCAAGCAATAAAAATGCAAAGTGAATCAATTACAAAAAAAAATTCTTTATTTACTAAAACAGATGGGGAAAAAATATTACAGATTTATTTTTCTCAATTTTTTGAAAATGACTTAACTGTTCACCTTGATTATCGTGGCTCATTTACCTGTGTTGATCAAACCCTTTACTGGAAGCCATCCAGGCTCCATTACAAATTTTCAAATCAATTTATTGAAGGTGTTAGGCAATTATACCAAGGATTTTACCTTGAAGATAATTCTCAATTTGAGCGAGGTCTCAAACTCATTGGCATTATTAGTGAGAGTATGAATGAGAAAGACAAAGAAGATATTATCGAGCTCTTTACGCAACATTTTGGCGAAGGCAAATCGGGACTCATTCGATTTTCGCTTGCCAAGTTGCAAGTGTCTTTCAATGAAATTTTTGCCTTTTTCCTTAAAAAAGATATTCCACTCAATCCTGAATTTGCTGTTTTGGGAGTTGCTTTAGTTACACTATACAGTGTGCTTCAAGAAATTCCAGAAGCCCTAGACGTCAAAAGTGCTTTTATGAAAGTTGACATTACCGCGCTAAATTGACCGGTTAGGTACCAAGCGACTTTGTCCTAATCGGTCTATGCTGCTTTTTTTTGAATCTGATCTATTTTGATTAGCTTTATCGGCCATTCTCCAAAATAAGCTTCCCATTTTTCATCTTCGTAACAAC
>CANFNL010000164.1 GCA_947448205.1 Bacteriovoracaceae bacterium | reverse complement strand
TAGCATAGAGCTCTTTTTCAGAAGCAATAGTATAAACCTGGATTTCTTTAAAAACTCTCGAAGCGACTCTTGAATTCAGTAGAACATCGATAGCTTCTTCTGTTTCGCATTTAAAAGCGACTCCACCTTTTTCAACTTCAATTCGAGTAATACCAAGGGCCCTGATTTCTTTTTCTAAAAGTGATTCTACTTCTCTTGGGCAAGAAGCAAAATAAGTCGATTGATCAAATTCTTTTGTTCCATCGGCATTGACTTTAGCACGCAAGTTGGCTTTTACATCACTAACTTTTTTATCTCCGCGAGCCTCTCTTTCAAGGCGCTCTTTTCTGTAATCTTTTTTTGGTGGCTTCGTTGCCATAATATATTCCTAGTTATTCTCTATTTGTTTCATTAAATAATAATCTTTAGCTCTCACGATTAAATCGCGATAAGAATTTTCCATTAAGGGGTTGAGGTTTCTTTCTTTGAAGCGTTTTATTCGCCAAAGTGAAATAGACATAAGTCCCAATATAATCGCACTATCTAAGAATTCTTTTTCAATTTCATTTAATTTTCTTATGGCTTCATAGCCTGATAGATAAGAGTTTACAAGAGGTGTGATAATTCTTCCTTTCTCAAGACAAGTTCCCGACAATGAAATTCCTAAATCTAGAAGATATTCTCCTATTCCGGCCTGTTCAAAATCTAAAACAGTACTTAAGTGATTGTTATCAAAAAGTGTGTTGTCGTAGTATAGATCGCCGTGAATAATTCCTTTTTCCAGTGGAGCCGCTAAAAAAGCTTTTAATTGATCGGGAAAAAAGAAATCAAAAGCCTCGCGGTAATCACTTGGGCAAATAGCTGATTGGGCGTAAGCTAAAATCTCAATAGGTCCAAAGCCAACACTTTCATGAGGTCGAAGCTTGGTAAGTTCAGCTCCATCGTGTTTGATCCCATGCAATTTTGCTAAAGCCGCGCCTACTTCTTGGCAAGTGTAGTCAGAAGGCCCAGGGGGAATGCCAATAACAAAAGGATAGAGAACACCGAAATAGCGCCCGTAGTGATAAACGAGTTCACCATTTTTTAACTCAAATGGCTTGAGTGAATAAGGGTAAGCTTTTTTACTCAAGTATAATAAAATAGCTTGTTCCTCTGCCAATTGAACTTGATTCTTGTCGTTAGAAATTTTTAGAAGCACTGACTCATGAGCGAGATCAACTCGATAGTTAGAGTTGGAAATTCCTAGCGAGAGAGGAGTGAGTTTTAAGACATTTTCTCTACCATAAAGTTTGAGGATATCTTCGGCTTCTGTTGAACTAATTTGTGTATAGCTGGCCATGCCTAAATTACCTTGTGACAGAGGGGATTGAGTGCTATATTGTTTTTGATTTATTCTATAGCAATTTTTTAAAACCACTAGGGGGAAATATGGCCTTTACCGATTATAAAGTAAAAGATATGTCGCTGGCAGAATGGGGACGTAAAGAGATTGAAATTGCTGAAGCAGAAATGCCAGGTCTTATGGCGCTTCGTTCTGAATTCGGAAAACAAAAACCCTTAAAAGGCGCAAAAATTGCTGGATGTCTTCACATGACTATTCAGACAGCAGTACTAATTGAAACTTTAGTTGAACTTGGAGCTGAAGTTCGTTGGTCATCTTGTAATATATTTTCAACTCAAGACCAAGCTGCTGCTGCTATTGCTGCTGCTGGGATTCCTGTTTTTGCTTGGAAAGGCATGAATGAAAAAGAATTCGACTGGTGTATTGAGCAAACTCTTAAGTGGGCTGATGGATCTCCACTAAATATGATTCTTGATGACGGTGGTGACCTTACAGTTATGGTTCATACTAAATTTCCTGAAATGCTCAAAGGTATTAAAGGTCTTTCGGAAGAAACTACGACTGGTGTTCATAGACTTTATGAAATGGTGAAAAAAGGGGAATTAAAAGTTCCAGCGATTAATATTAATGATTCAACTACAAAATCAAAATTCGATAACCTTTATGGATGTCGTGAATCACTAGTTGATTCAATCAAACGCGCAACAGACGTAATGGTTGCTGGTAAAGTTTGTGTTGTGGCCGGTTACGGTGATGTTGGTAAAGGCTCAGCTGGATCTTTCAAAGGTCTTGGTGGACGAGTAATCATTACAGAAATCGATCCCATTTGTGCCCTTCAAGCGGCAATGGAAGGATACCAAGTAATGACCATGGATGAAGCTGCCAAAATCGGTGACATCTTCACAACTGCAACTGGTTGCCGTGACGTTATCACTGCAAAACACTTAGAGATGATGAAAGATGGAGCTATCGTTGCCAATATCGGTCACTTTGACTTGGAAATTGAAGTTGCTCACTTAAACAAGACAGCTAAAAAAATTAATATCAAGCCTCAAGTTGATCAATACATAATGCCATCAGGAAAAAAGCTTATCGTGCTTGCTGAAGGCCGTCTCGTTAATCTTGGCTGTGGAACTGGTCACCCTTCATTTGTTATGTCTAATTCGTTTACCAATCAAGTTATGGCACAAATGGAATTATGGGCTAATCATGCTAATTACAAAAACGAAGTCTATGTTCTTCCAAAACATTTGGATGAAAAAGTGGCTCGTCTTCACTTAGAAAAAATTGGAGTGAAACTTGATACTCTAACTTCATCTCAAGCAGAGTACTTAGGTGTAAACCCGGCTGGTCCTTACAAACCAGATCACTACAGATACTAATTAACAAATGACAAAAATAGTTATTGGATCTGATCACGCAGCATTTGAAATGAAGGAGTTCGTCAAAGAACTCCTTGTGCTTCAAAAAATTGAAGTGCTCGATGTTGGCACTCATAGTGCTGATCGCTGTGACTATCCTGATTTTGCAACTGCTGTTGCCAAAGTCGTTGTTGATCAAAAAATATCGGGAATTTTATTATGTGGTTCTGGAATTGGAGTCTCTATTGTAGCCAACCGCTATAAGGGAATTAGAGCAGCTCTTTGCCGAAGTGCTACTGATGCTGAAATGTCCCGCAAACACAACGATGCTAATATCCTTTGCCTAGGGGCCAGAACAAATTCCAAAAAAGAGATCGAAGCAATTA
The DNA here is from genome assembly GCA_947448205.1 of Bacteriovoracaceae bacterium. Taxonomy (GTDB): domain Bacteria; phylum Bdellovibrionota; class Bacteriovoracia; order Bacteriovoracales; family Bacteriovoracaceae; genus Bacteriovorax. Next base: position 1,692 of record CANFNL010000164.1, on the reverse strand, counting down.
TCGAGTCTTGGTTAACTTATCAATTCGAAGCTGGCAGGCATGCTGATCGTTTAGAAAAATTTGAAAAGCTAGGAGAGTCACTTTGAAGCTTTTTGAAAAAATCATGTATCCAATTTTAATTCTTTTTTTATTGATGGCGATTTATGTCGCTAAAACTAATCTTCAGTATTTTGAATCAGAAATGGCCCAGGAAGACGGAATTTTTCAATGGATGATTTTCTATACATTACTCTTTGCTTCACTTATGTGCTTTTACCGCGCAAGTATTCTAAAGCCTTTTAGAGGAAGTGTCTTTGCAGCCTGCTTAATTGTTTCAGGTTTTGTTTTTCTAGCTTTTGCTATGGATGAAATGTCCTGGGGACAGAGAGTTTTTCATTTTTCATCTCCCCATTTTTTTCTAAGTCATAATACTAAAATGCAATTAAACTTTCATCATCTTGTGGTAAATGGTTTTCATATAAATAATATTATCTTCACTCTTTCAATTAAAGTTATCGCGACACTTTATTTTTTAGTACTTCCCTTTTTCTATCCTAAGCTGGAAAAAATAAAAGCATTTGTAAATCGTTTCGCTATTGCATTACCGAGGTACTCTCAAACTGGGGCATATATCGCACTAGCAGGCTTTGTCAGTTTCATTCCATCGGAACTTCGCTATGTGATTTTTGAATTTGGCTTTTATTGGATTTTAGTTTTGATGATGTACAATCCACTCAATGACGAAGTTTTCTCGCGTAAATCTTTAGTAAGATAAAAATATTCTAAAGTGTTCCGAGCAACTTTCTTAGGCGCAATCTAAACACTGCAAAGACTGCTTCGACGATTATTCCTCCCCCCATTTTTGATTGGCCATCTCGGCGTTCGTAAAAAATAATAGGGACTTCCTTTATTTTTAAACCTTTCACCCAAACTTTGTAATTAAGTTCAAGTTGGAATGAATAGCCATTGGAAATAATACGATTAAAGTCGAGAGATTTTAGCGCAGCTCTGCTAAAACATTTGAATCCACCAGTAGTATCAAAAATAGGAATGCCAGTAATCATGCGAGTGTAAAGAGAAGCACAGTATGACAAGAGAAGTCTTCTAAAAGGCCAGTTGATAATTCTAATACCGTTTATATAACGAGAGCCAATGACTAAATCATGACCTTGGGCCGCAACTAGTAGGTCTGGAATTTGTTTGGGGTCGTGGGAAAAATCACAGTCCATTTCAAAGACATAATCAAAATTTCTCTCCAGTGCCCATTGGAAGCCAGTGATATAAGCTGTGCCCAATCCTAATTTTCCTTTGCGCTCAATGATTGAAAGGTTTTTGTAGGATGTCATTAACCTTTTTACAACTTGAGCAGTCCCATCAGGGGATCCATCTTCGATGATAAGCAATGAGATGGCGGGATAGAGTTCAAAAAGAGTAAGGATCATCTTTTCAATATTATCAATCTCATTAAAAGTGGGAATAATAATTAATGATCTATCATAAGGAAGTGACATGTTTTACATCCAGAATATTTATTATTTAAAAATTCTAGCATTTTAAAATAGGAATTGTCTTAAATTAATTGCTGCCTTCCACTTGCAAAAGTCTTCTACCAGAAATTTGATATCGAAGTGAGATGATTTCAAAGAGTGGACGCTCTGATTTAGTTATTTGAGAAGCTTTTGATTCTGCTTTTTGAGCAAATTCTAAAACTTT
>CANFNL010000163.1 GCA_947448205.1 Bacteriovoracaceae bacterium | reverse complement strand
TGTTGATCCATGCTGATCCTCGTCATTGCCATAATTTCCCCGCTTGTTTTGAAGCGTGAAATATAGATTAATAATGAGGATTTTGCGTGTTTATGACTGGCAGTGTTTAAATATCATTTGGGTGGTAGGTTTTGGCCATCATTTTCCAGTACCTAAATGTTTTGCAAAAAAGACCGCAGTCATTGGATCATTTAAACCTAAAAGACATTTCACATTTGTATTGGCATTGATGGCCTTGGCAAATTCTGGCGATACCATTTCCAAATCACCTAAACTTTGATGGCTTAAATGAAGTGCAATTCCAATTGAGTGGGCCTTGTTTAAAATGCCTAAAAATCCAGGATACACAAAACTTGAGAACTCATCTAAATAGATTGGTGTGAATACTTTTTCTTTTCTAGCCGCTACTGACCAGGCAACTTCTTGAAGTAATAACTTACCAAGCTTGAATGCCAGTTCTTGGTAGAGTAGAGTTGGGAGGAGAATTACTATCGCAAATTGTTCTTGTCCCTTGTTGGTAAGGTGTTTTGACAACGAAAAGAATTCACGGCCAAAGACTTCACCGTTTACAAGTTTAGAAATTTCTCCTTTCGCTAAGGGGCCAAGCTGAGAAGTAATCCCAGTAATCTTTTGATCTCGCTCGCGTCTACTGTCACTCAACCATTGAACAAGCCTTGATGTGAGGAAATCATTTTTAGATTTCGACATAAGCTCAGTAAGTTTTTCGTCACTCATAAATAGATCAAAGAGCAATTTAAAAGTGACTTCACGCTTCTGATCGTGAATGAGTTCGACAATCACAGAAGTAATTTCATACTGAACAGATTTGTAATACTCCTCTTTAAATTCGAAGGCGGCAAAAAGTCGATCGGTGATTTGTTGAGCAGTTCCTTCTCGCAGTGGATTGGTGACAGCAGAGTTGTATAAATCGCCCAGATCAAAAATAATAGGCTTGAGTTTTTTGGGCAACATTGTCGAATAACCTTGTATTCGTTCTGCTAATTCTTGATCACCTTTACCATCAATTAAGACTGCTGATTTTCCTCGATGTAAATCCCTCATGAGCATTGGCAATATAAGACTTTCAGTTTTCCCTCTGCCGGTTGCTCCGATAATTTGCACATGTCCGGTGCGAGTTACATCGGGAAGATGAATTTCTACATTGTCAGTTGTAGTGCCAAGATAAACACCATTTTTTGTATTCCAAACTTTCGCTAAATTAGAGACTCGATCTTTTTTAAGATTAGTTTTCATTTTGGATTTAATAAATAAAATGCCAATCCAAATTAATCCGAATATAATTAAGCCAATTGTGACAAAATTGTTGTAAGCAAAACCAATAATTTCGTCGAGATGATTGTAAATCCAAAGACAGGGAAGTCCGACTACGATAAGTATTAAGATTCTTCCATAATGATCGCTACCACCCGATGATGGGTGATTTGTTTGAGAGTGTGCCATGCTGTTTCCTTTTGCTTTTTTTAAAGCGGTTAAATTTAATTGATCAACTGAACCTACCCAAAGAAATTTTGGGTATAAAAATCCTTTCGATGCCAGAGGCTTCTTTCAAATAAACTCGCAAAAAATTTCTCACCAATAAACGCCTAATTCCTTTCGACCCTTTTTTTTCCTCCCTATGGCCTGTGATTAATCCCGTCTTAATGGCAAAACATGTTGGGGCAAAATAGCCTCTCTCGGCGGATCTATTCCGCTGAACCTTCTCTTAAACTAAAATACTCGAATATTTACAGCGCTTGCCACGTCATTTTGAAATACTTATAGGTCTAATGTAAAATCATACACTTGGTTGTATGTTAATAATATTAAACATATAGCCGATACGAATAGTGTATTTGTACATTTTGGCTATTTAAGCTATAATGTACGTAATGGCTACTTGGAGGATTTATGAAAGTATTCAGTGCTACAGAAGCGAAAGACGAGTTTGGGCGATTAATAGACACAGTTCAAAGTGGCCCAGTTCAAATAGAAAAGAAAGGTCGTGCTGTCGCTGTTGTTATTTCAATTGAAGAGTACGCACGCTTTCAAGAATTAGAAAATTCTTGGTGGGCCGACCAAGCAAAGCAAGCTAGCACTGAAGGTTATTTATCTTCAACTGAAAGCGAAGACCTTCTCAACGGTTTATTAAATGCTAAAGATTGAAATTTCCAAACGTGCTGGAAAATTTCTATCCACACTTCCGCCAAAACAAGGCAGACAGTTAGCTGTAAAAATCCAACAACTCCGGGAAAATCCAGAACCAAATGACTCAATCCAATTAAAAGGCTTTGCACCTTATCGTCGAGAAGACCAAGGTGAGTATCGTATAATCTATTATGTTGATGAAGATATTTTGCGAGTCGATTTAATTGGCAAAAGAAATGATGATGATATTTACAAGCAACTCAAACGTCTTTAAATAATTTTATATTTGAGTACTAAAAATGAAACGGCAAAAATACTCTTTTGGCCGTTGGCTAATTCTGGAATGAGCCCCATCGACTAGAAAATGGGGAGCCGGTCAACTCAGCGCTTTTCACGCTTTAACTTTCCTTTAAACCAAAACAGTCAGGTATTTATAATGCGCAGATAGTCAGATGTTGGGCAATGGTCATCCCTCTTTAATAATTGTCTATTAAAAGGTACATATTGGCTTATTTGTATCATTTAAATGGTTGTTAGTTTGACATGGCTTGATTGTTTTCAAATTTAAGATATAATTACCAATTAAGTGACACATAATTGCAGTATTGTCTTATTTAAAGGCTTGTTATGAAAAAATCGGTTATCTCATCTCCTCTCACTGGAAGGTTATTGGCAGGATTGGGCGAGAATATAAAAATGGCCCGTCTAAGAAGAGGCCTCTCACTCAGGGCCGTTGCTGAGAGAGCAGGAATTTCACTAAATACAGTCGTAGCTGTTGAAAATGGCGAAGCAGGTGTGAGTATCGGGGCCATCGCTAACGTACTTCATTGTCTAAACTTGGCCGAAGATATTTCGCTTATTGCAAGAGATGATATTTTAGGAAGAAAATTACAAGACTTAGAGCTGACACCAAAAAAGCGTGCTCCAAAAGCGAAAAGTAGAAATTCAATCGAGAAAGAAAAATGAAAAAGATAGAGGTATGGGCCGATTGGGTTTCTTTGATTGAACCACAAAAAGTTGGAGTGTTAACAGCATCCATCACACGTGGGAAAGAAGTTTTTTCATTCGAATATGAGGATGCTTGGCTTAAGAGCGCGCATAAATTCCAAATAGATCCCAAGCTACAATTATTCAAAGGGCAATTTTATTCTTCTGATAGTACAGAAAATTTTGGAGCCTTCATGGATTCTTCTCCTGATCGATGGGGGCGAGTTCTTATGCAAAGAAGGGAGGCCTTACTTGCAAAAGTAGAAAAGAGAGCTATAAAAACTTTAATGGCATCAGACTATTTATTGGGAGTGTATGATCAAAATAGAATGGGCGGACTCCGCTTTAAAATAGGTGATGGACCATTTCTTGACGATAACCATAAAAATTCAACACCTCCATGGACTTCCCTTCGAGAATTAGAACAAGCAAGTTTATTTTTAGAAGAGAAAGGCGTCGAGGATAATCCTAGATTTTCAGATTGGTTAAAATTATTATTCGCTCCTGGTTCTTCTCTCGGTGGAGCAAGACCAAAGGCAAGTGTAATCGATCCAGATAAAAATTTATGGATTGCAAAATTTCCAAGCAAAGATGACATTATAGACGTTGGGGCCTGGGAAATAGTTGTTTATGAATTGGCCAAAAATTGCGGAATTAATATCACAACAGCCACAGCAGAAAAGTTTGGAAGTAAACATCATACGTTCTTAACAAAAAGATTTGATAGGGCCGGAAATGAAAGAAGAATTCATTTTGCTTCTGCAATGACATTACTTGAACACAAGGATGGTGCTGATTCTGGTGCAAGTTATTTAGAACTTGTTAATTTTATCATAGGCAATGGCTTACCTTCGAATGTTAATAATGATCTCGAAGAATTATGGAAGAGAATCGTTTTTTCAATAGCAGTTTCAAATTCAGATGATCATTTGAGAAATCATGGTTTTTTACTTTCGGAAGGCGGTTGGGTACTTTCGCCAGCCTATGATATAAATCCTAACGAGAATGCCCATGGATTGAGTTTGAATATTTCGTATGAGAGCAACGCTCTTGATTATTCTCTCGCAATAGAAGTTTCTAGGGATTTTAGAATAAGTCCAGAAAGAGCAGAAGAGATAATAAAAAAGGTAAAACTTGAAGTCGGTAAATGGCGAAGTATTGCTTCAAAATATGGAGTTAGTCGAAGTGAGCAAGATAGAATGCAGCGAGCGTTTAAAGTATAAAAGTATTTAATGCCCACAAAAACTGCCCCGAGATATTTAAAGTCTCAGGGCATTTTTTAAATGAAGTCTTTGCGATTCAAAACGCGATTAGTGATTTTTCTTAGAGATTTAATTTCACCAAACTTCTGAGCAGTTGGCTTGGGCGGGAGGAGGTTCACCATAATTTCTCCAATTTTTAAAAGGAAAAATTCTAGTTTAAATACGAGGATTTTGCATTGTGCTGACTGACCTAGTTACAACGATATTTTAGTGGCTGGTTTTGAGTGATATTTTCCACACGAATTAGATTTGCAAGGGCATATCCTGAAATAAACGCAGTCTTAACGGTAGATTTTATCGAGAGAGCAAAGGCTTTTTTTCCATTCCCTATTAATTGTATTCAAACTGATAATGGCCAAGAATTTACCTGGCACTTAAACAGAGA
>CANFNL010000162.1 GCA_947448205.1 Bacteriovoracaceae bacterium | reverse complement strand
TGCAGGAACTGGATCTGCCAAGGGAACAACAATAATCAATGTCACAGGTAGCGCCAATCAAACCATTACCGGTGGTGGAGCAACGGCAACATTTCCAAGCTTAACAATTAACTCAACTGGAACCGTAACTTATTTTGGAACTATCGCCCTAGCTAACAATTACACTTATACAGCGGGTGCATTAACCACTTCTGGCTCTACTCTCTCATTTAACAAATCTGCTGCACAAACAATTACTGATACTGGAGCACAAAATTTAAACAATGTGACTTTTGCTAGTGGTAACGCTTCAGGCTATACATTATCTGGAACAATGAGTGTCAGTGGAGTACTCACTTTTGCCAATACCGCGGCATCAACGATATCGGGTGGTACATTTAAAATCAAAGGAACAGGAACAGCTGTCACTTATACTGGTACTTCTTCTGCTGGTGCTGATACATATGACTTAACTTTCATGAGTGGTGGCGCTACGACAATTAGTAATACATCGGGTGGAGCTACGGCGGTTACCAAAGGTGCATTGACCGTCAATGCAGGAACCAATATAACATTTGCCGGCGGTAACCAAAATTACGGTACAACTTCAGGCGGAACACTTACTTGTGTGGCGGGAGCCTCAACCTGTGCCACCATCACTACGGTTGGTGCTCCATGGACCATTAACTTTTTTGGAATGACATTAAATGGAAACACATTTAAGCTAAACAATGCATCCGCTAATATTTTAAAAGTTAATAGCGCAACAATCACAGCAGGAGCACAATTCGGTGGAACCGTTGCTAACTAAAAAATTTCTAACGACAAATTTAATTGTATTTGTCTTTGGCATTTTTGTGGGAAAACTTATTTTTAGTCCTAAACACCAAAAAGACCCCCCTACTCTACTAAAATATAACGGCAATGAAGTAACTATGAAGGACGTCAATAACACCATTGGCGAAAAGCCAGGTGACCCACAAAACTCAATTGAATATAAAAAACAAGTTGCTGTTTCTATCATGAGAAAGAGAGTTATTGATGATTTGGCCAATAATGAAAAATTATCAACTCAAGATTATATTTTAAAAGTAAAAAAAGATGCAGATACTAATTTAACTGAAAATGAGATTGATGAATTCCTAGCAGGTATTCATCTAGAACGAAAAAAATTATCTAAGCCACAACTTGATAATGTCATCAATAATATGAAAGAGCATAAACGCGAATTGTTTTTTAATGCTTTCCTAGACAAAAAAATCAGTGAAATGACAATTGAGCAAAAATAATTAACTGAACAGGCATATTAAAACTAGGTTTAAATTTTCAACTGCAAAGGCAAAGATATTAACATTATCAATTCCATCTCAGAAAAGTCTTTATGTTTCTAATTCTCAAACCTATAGCGACGTAAGGGGTGTAGCCTCTATTTAATAAGTCGTACATTTTTTACAAAGCATTTATCTGCTGTAACTTTGAAATCAGCAATTGAATGGCAGCTCTTTTTGGGTTTAGTTTTCTATCTTGTTTACTCGCTCTTTTCAAAAAATTTGATTTTCAAAAAAAGTTATCTTCTTATACCAGATCTTTTTTTTGGTCATGCTATTGAAAGAATTGGTTGTTTCTTTACTGGGTGTTGTTACGGAGTAGTCTGTAATCTACCATGGAAAATATATATGGATGAAGAAAACCGACATCCTGTTGAGCTTTATGAATCTTTTGCTCTATTCACTTTGTTGTTGAATGTTTTCGTGGTGATGAAATTCGTGGGTTTTTTTGGTTTTCTTTATCAACTTCTCAGTACATTTCTCTTGGAATTTTCATTCTTACTGCTTTAACTATAAAAAATACACGCCTCTACCACAGCACAAATAAATTTATGCTATAAAGCCTGTACTTAAAACTCTCAACCAACCCGAGGATATGAAAATGAAAAATGTTGCAGGCTTATTAGTATTATCTCTTATGGCCGTTTCTTGTATTGACTTAAAAGGTTCTTTAAATGTTAATCAAGTTATGTCAGCTGAGAAAAAAGGTGGATTTTTAAATCTACAAACTAAAACGATTCAGATTCAACCTGGAAGTTATGATGCTAGTTTAAAAGTTAATAACGCGAAAAGTTTTACGCTTAAATTTAAATCAACAAAAGAAGACGAGAGTGATATTTTAATTCCAATTAAATCCAAGAAAGAATTCTCTCTTCCATCAAATGGTCCTGTTGTTATTTTAGGATCAGATATTGCTCAGCCATTTGATATTGGTGGCAATATTCAAACAAACGTTACCGAATCAAACATTGTAAAAACAATGGAAAGCTGTACGTTTAACGTAAAAACAAGACGCTGCGAACAAGTATGTACAGAAGAAAGATTAAGCTCAGAAGAGCAACGTAAAATAGAAATCGCTCAAAGAGATGAGGCAGCTGCTAACGGGAGCCGTCCAGTAAGAGTATTGCCAACAAGAATTAGATGCGATGTTGTTTGTAACGATGTTTTAGTACCAGTTAACGGTAGTCGTTATGTTGAATACCACAAACGTTATACTCAAAGAAATTTAACAGCTAATTTAGTACAACAGGATAGCAAAACTATTCTTGCAACTTTCTCAGGGGAAGATACAGATTCATATAGAATTAATGATTACTTTGGTGAGTGTAGATAATTATTTAAGTATCTAAATTAGTGAAAATAAAAAAGCCCTCGAAATAATCTGTACTCCAAAAAGTGGATAGGTTAATAAACGCCAAGCAAGTTAAGATTCAAGATGCCTCCGATATAAGCTCGGGGGCATTTTTTTGAGATCCCATCTGCTCGATAGAATGAGTCGACAAAAACCTAGCAGGAACGCTACAACGACGAGATTAGCACGTCACGATAACAAAGACGCTAATGTAGATACCGTCACCACAAGTTGGAAAGAAATAATAATGTCTTTGTGTTTATTTTTTTATTAAAGTCATTTTACTGGCGTTTTTTTATTTATTTTCATTTTTTGTTACGAATAAATTTTCCAACAAGATCCAATGATTCTCTTGTCGACTATAGGGACAATACATCACAACACAGGATATCCAAGATAGATTTAATCTTTAGTGTAGAACAGGTGCATAATCATCATCTCATTCTTATTGGCATCTTCCCCAAAGTAGACATTTTTTCTAAAATCTATATTGGCAAGATTTCCAGATGAATTATCATATTCTAACTCAGCTCTTACGATAGTGCCTTTTTTGATTTTAATCGGTTCAACTAGCTTGTATATTAAACGATTTTTAAAAATATACCGAGAGCTAAAAACCAATTTAGAGACATTGCTTTCTGGTTCTTGAATATAGAGCCGCCCAAATGTACCTCTAAGATGCATATGAGGGGCAAGTTCATAAATAGAGACATCACTATCAAAGGTTATTTCTTTTTTTAAAGTAAATGATTCAGTATTTGGGGGAATCTGGAATGTCCTTAAACTCAAGCGAGCGTCATGGAAGGCTTCTTTCAAATTTCCTCTCTCCTTACTTTTTTCCATTATTATTTTTACACGTGCCTCTTCATCTCTGCCAGTCTTGGCAAAATGAGTCTCGAGATATACTCTCGCACCTTTAGGAATACGATAAGCTATTTTATTTTTATTAAATCTTAAGGGGAAATTTCTATTTGGTAAGGGTATTACATTATAAATTTTATCTAGGTTCAATAGTGGAGAAAATTCTCCATTAGAAAAATTTAAATCAGAACTTGCAATAAATAACGCGCTATGCTGAATTATTCCTTTAGATGAAAGTTCTGCATGAGTATTTATTGAGCTAATCCAATAATCATCCTCATTATTGACATCAAGTAATTCGTGATGAAAAAGATTCTGGTCATTTGCTTTAATTTTAACAGAACTTTTTTGCTGCCAAGAGAAATTAAACTCACTCTCTTTTGGGGTTACAGCATTATCTTCACTTTTTTCTTTAAAGTCTTCGATCTTTCCCATTGGCATTTCAATATCTATCCAGGAATAAATCGATTCTTTTTCTGCGCTCGTCAACATCTTTTGATTTATAACAGGAAAAACGGAATCAACTTCCCATGGTGGCATTCTCTCTGTTTGGATGACTTCCTTAATCATAGTAGACCAATGCTTTGCATTTTCATAATTAAAGAAATTAGTAGGTGGTATTTCTTGAGCTTGATGGCAGGAAGCACACTTTTTTTCAAGGATAGGGGCAATGTCATTGAAAAAATTCACTTTCATGCGAGGACGAATCGTAATCGCACACCCAAGTGAATTTATATATCGATTTTTAATTTTTTTTTTGCGAATCAATGACGAAAGTGCATCTTGGGCATAATTATGAGAAGCCACTGCTTTTTCACTTGTATAAGTCTGTCTATCGTCGAGAGGCCCTCGAAAGAGAATTTTTAAGGTTTTAGAATCTAAAATGATCGCTTCACCTGTTCGATTAATATGAAGTTGTCTGGCAATTTCTTGAGTATCATCTAGGAGTATTGGCAAATCGATGTGGAAACTATTTACTTCTTCGTTAATAAGATCACGTGTATCTTGTGTTGCTGAATCTAAGTAATAAAATTTTACATCTGTTTTTTTAAACTTTCGACTAAGTAAATTGATAGCGGGAATATTTTTTCTAGCAATTGGACAACCAATAGAATAAGAATAAAAAAATAAATATTTAGAAGTAGTCATTCTGGAAAATTGGTGAATACGTCCCGTTTGATCAATTAAAGAAAAGTCATTAACTTTAAAAAACAAATCATCGTTTTTGTCAACGGTACTTTGTGATTTTGAAGCAAAAGACAAGTTTGTCCCAAAAATATGGAAAATGATACTCAAACCCTACCACCTGAATGATGGCCAATCCCTACCATTTGCGAACGCAAAATCCTGATAAGTTTTTAACTTAATACTTTATCATTTTCAATTGAAATTTTCTTTTTAGGCAC
>CANFNL010000161.1 GCA_947448205.1 Bacteriovoracaceae bacterium | reverse complement strand
TTAGAGGCAAATATGTATTAGTAGGAGCAGTAGATAAGATCGCCACTCCCGGTGCAGCAACATCTACCTTAGTCGCACCATAGTTAGAGAAATCAGCTAAAGATTTGTAGCCAACTGTTGCCGCTACAACAATTTTATTTTCAGCTTGAATATTCGATGGAAAATCAGCAACCAAATCATTGTTGGAATTATCATTGCCAGCAGCAATGGTAAAAACAGTATTAGGAGCGGCAGCAAACATTTTTGGGCCCTCTCTAAACAATTGATTAAAGTAGGCTGCTATTAAGGCGTTTTTTTCACTAGCAGTTGGATCGCGCTTTAATTCATCAATAAATCCTGACGTGATGAAATTAGTCGCCATTTCAGCACTAGTTCCAAATGATTGGTTAACAACATCAGCTTTATGCATATTTAAAATAGAATGAAGTGTGATCATTTCATTCACTTGTCGATTAGCACTTTCTATAACCTCTGCCATGAATTCATCATAAGTTTTAGTAGGAGCTGTTAATCCAAAATTTCCGTGAAGCCTTAAGGCTTTAGATGAATTTTTTGAATCCCCTACCGCTTCCTGGTAAACGGTAGGAATTATTTTCATTGAAAGAATTTTAGCTTTAGGATTATTTAAAGCAGCAATACCCGCCACATGGGTTCCATGAATGTATTCGCTAACAAAATTGACTTTATTCATGAGAACTTGATCTGCAGAATGACTTTTTAACCATATTAGTTCCGGCGATGTCCCATTTAACTGGCCCAAATCATATTTAGAATAGTAAGTATAAAAAGTTTTAACATCATCAGTGATTAAGTAATTGTATTTATCGTTAAAAACTTTTGGGCTATTTTCTATAAAATCCCATCCATTAACATCTCCAGGAAGCCCATCGTTATCGAGATCTTTAACGCTTCCAACTTTTTCATTTACATTTATCCAAGCTTTGGGTGCTAAATCCTTATGGGAAATATCAGAACCTGAATCCATGATTCCAATGATAGACGCACTGGCGCTTGCAATTTGTAAAAGGATAAGTGATGGCAATAAAATTCTCACAATTTCTCCATAGAAGTGGTTTTGGGCGGTAAGCTATCTTATTTGGACTAGTTTGAATATTAAATTCGATGATCATGATCTTTTTTATAGACAAAAATAAATTTTTAATAATTATTGTAAGATAATGTAAGAAAGTTACTATTATTTAGGGGATAATTTTAAAGATGAAAAAATTGGTATTTATTACACGTAATATCCTTCCAGATGGTCTTAACCTCCTAAGATCCCATGGATTTGAAGTTAAAATCAATTTGCTCGATCGCCCACTCAATGAGGAAGAACTTAGCTTTGAAGCCCAAAATGCTTTTGCCCTGATAACAATGCTCTCTGATAGAATCGATGCTCCTTTCCTAGAAAGAAACTCGCATTTAAAAGTCATCTCTAACTATGCCGTAGGCTTTAATAATATCGATGTCGCTAAGGCTCATGAACTAAAGATCATCATAGGCAATACTCCCGAAGTCTTAACAGAGGCCACTGCTGAATTTGCCTTAGGGCTAATGATCTCTGTTGCTAGAAACTTTAGCAGTTCTCATCAGGCAGCAAGTATGGGCCTTTGGAGAGATTGGAATCCGACCGCTTTTTTAGGTCATTCGCTTAAAGGAAAAACTCTAGGCATCGTTGGATTAGGTCGCATTGGTTTGAGATTAGCGCAGATGTGCGCTCATGCCTTTGATATGAATATTATCTATTGTGGGCCTAGGCAAAAAATCAACTCTTTGGGAGCTCAATACGTAAGTCTCCCTACACTTTTAGGACAAAGTGATTTTATCTCGCTTCATGTGCCACTTAACGAGGAGACTCGCCATCTTATTGGCCGTGAAGAATTGGTGTTAATGAAAAAAAATTGCATCCTAATCAATACCGCTCGAGGAGAAATTATTGATCAAGAAGCATTGATTGAGGCCCTTGAGAGGAAACAAATTTATGGCGCAGGCTTAGATGTCACAACACCCGAGCCCTTAAATCCAGATGACAAACTCTTTCAACTTGATAATGTCTTAGTGATTCCTCATATAGGATCAGCGAGCTTACAAGCCAGGGCCGCTATGTCGATCTTGTCTGCCCAAAATATTATTGCGGCCTTTGAAGGAGGTGAATTACCTGGAAGAGTAAATCCAAAAGCGGACAATTAAATTAATTTTTGTGTAAGATTTTAATATTAGTGATTCGAGTAACATCCTCACCACGACCACCATCTTGATTACGACGTACAGAAATTAAGCATGAATCAATTGGTGATTGCTCATAGTCTTGATCTCCTCTGACTAAAATCCCCTCAACAATTCCTGTGCGAGAATCCACAACTACTGATCCAGAATTTCCGCCGTAGGTGTCGGCATTTGTTCTAAAAAATATGGGATTTGAATTATCGCGCATATCTGCTGCGGCAGTAATTTTTAACGGAAGTCCAGAAGGGTGACCAATGACCGTCATTACTGCATCATTAGCTGGCTTGCCTTCATTTCTTAAAGTAAAGGGAGTTCGACCAATAACAGGACGGTCTAATTTTAAAACAGCGTAATCATTCATATCAACGGAATTTTTTTCTCGAGCAATAATTTTAATACAATTAAAAACTTGAGACTTTTTAAGCGTAAATGAAGATTCTACTTGATTAGTATTGGTATAATCAAAAACCCAAGAGTGATTTGCGCATTCACTAACTGAATTAACGCAATGACCAGCAGTAACAATAGTATCAGGAGAAACAAGAAAGCCCGAACAATTTGCAGCACTCATCTGCTCTGAAAACCGCTCACTTTTACAAATTCCCATACCATCGCTTAGAGTTTCTGATTTAACGATAAAATTTTCTCCATCTTGGATAAGATTTGATTTCATAATTTGAGCAACAGTCGATTTCGACAATTCCTTCATAAGAGAGTCTGAGCTTTCAAATACATCAAAGCGGTCATCAGTTCCATAAATGACTTTGGGAATAATCTTTATTGGGCTTGACAATTTTTTAACCGAAGCTTCAGCTGAAAAAAAACTTAGGCTAAGAAGTGAAACTAATAAAAACGAGACTCTCATGAGTATTTCCTTATAATTTGCCAATAAATGGCAGCGTGCTATTTAATAACATCTCACCTAAATTTGGCACTTAAAAATACTTACACTTGATTATTTTGATCAAACTTTATAAAGCTTTTTTCCCATGAACAAACAAACAGGCAAGAGATCCAGGAAAGGACTTGTGGAGAAAAGGTGACCATTGAGCCTTTGACTTAATCATCTCTAATTCGATCATTATTGGTTTTTTTAGATTAATTATCGTAAATGATGCTGAGTATTCAGGCTTTAAAAAACCCAGTCCCCTGCCCCATTTTTTATAGAGATCACTTTTTTGATTCAATGAATAAAGAAAGCCATTTAAAAACTCACCGGGATTTTCCGAGCAAACCTTGGCGATAACAAACGCCGATACCCCTTGATCAATTAAGAGCCAACTGACAAATGGCACATAGGTATCAAGTCCCGGAAGCCCGCTCATACCCGCCTTTTTTTCCTCGCAGGAGTGAGGTGCATGATCAGTGGCAAGATAGTCAATGTCGCCGGCCTTTAGAGCCGCCAGCAATAATTGAGCATCTTCTCTGCGCCTTATTGGTGGATTCATTTGAAACAAAACTTGCTCACTTGCAGGCATTTCAGCAATATCCTCTTCTGAAAAATAAAGATGCTGAGGAGTTACTTCACAAGTCACCATTAAGCCCTGAGCCTTCGCTTTTTTTATGGCCAAAAGACCGGCCCCAGCACTGTAATGACAGAGCTTTCCTTTGAGGTGGTATTTTTTAATGAGCGAAAGGGCAAAATCCGTGGCCATTATTTCGGCACTTACTGGGCGTCTTGTAAAGTGTGAATCAGCCTTCTTGTGCTGCTCTAAGATTTCTGGATCTTCACAGTGAAAACTTATAAATTCATTTTGATAATACTTCAAGACTTCATCCAGCTGTGAATTATTTTGAAAATACAACTCACCAATTGAAGGGCCCATATAGACTTTGTAAGGAACATTAAAAGAGAGAGGCCTTGTCTCAGGGCCTATACCTGCATAAAGTAAAAAGGGAATCGATGAATTTTTTGTGAGGCTCAATTTAGTTAGGTAACTCTCATCATCGATAGGGGCCACAGGATTATTTGGCATATCAGCTACATGGACGACACCTCCATTTAGCGCGGCACAACTTGCAGAATGAAAATCTTCCTTATAGGTATTTAAACCTGAAAAATCCTCTCTGGCATGTATATGTATATCTCCCATTCCGGCAAATAAAAGGTGGTCATCATCAAAGAAAAAATCAATCTTTTCTTTGGGAAGGTAACAATCATTAACAGCAGTGATAAGTCCAGAGGCATCATCAAAAGATATTTGCTGTCTTTTTTTAGTAGTACTTGTCACACAACAAGCTTCGATCGTTTTAATGGCCATAACTAAATATCCCTTCGAAAATCAAGCTCAAAGCGCCACAGCCTTTGATCGATATCTGAGATAGTGAGAATTTTTCTGTTTTCTGTTTCATTAAATTCGATAGACTCGCCAAAATTGGCAACCAAGGATTTGCGGTAGAGAAAAAAATTGTACTTGCTAATAATTTCTTTAAGTTCGTTTTCACTTTTAACTTTAAACGAAAAAATAATATTGCATTGATTGACTGGTGGATTGGATGAATTATTCGAGCAAAGCTTTAAGGACAGGGGGCCTCTTTGGATACTTTCATCAATACTGTCGACATCAAATTCAAAGACATCAGATAAAAAATCCATCATCCGAATTTTATCTTTGCTAAAAAGCAATAAAGGCCCACATTCATATTCCATAACTTAATGGTATGAGATGCGCAAAAAAAAAACAATACCTTTAAATTTTAGAAATAGGATTTAGTGGAACCTTTAGAAAATTTTAGGATCTCTTAAGCTGACAATTTGCCCACAATGACTAAAAATAACTAT
>CANFNL010000160.1 GCA_947448205.1 Bacteriovoracaceae bacterium | reverse complement strand
TAAGAATAAGTTTTTTATTTAAGCACTTCAATAAAAGCAGTTCTGGATAAAAATCATATCGACAAAAAAGAATTTTAGGAGCACTCACCCATTGCCAGACACTTTGGAAATACAAAAAATTTAAGGGACTAAAGCCAGCTATTGGCAGACGATAAACTCTAATTAAATCGGGATAAGCTGCGGCCATGTTCAAGCATTTTTTCTCTACAGATGGAGAAGCAAAGATAATTTCAATTCTTTTATTTTGTAAAAGAAATATTTCAATGAGGGGTCTAACTTGCTCAAGTTCTCCTTCTGAAGATACTTCAAAGCAATAATCGGCATTAAGATTTTCTTTTTTAAATGAGAGACATCTCTCATCAATAATATTTTGACGCTCAAATTCGATTCGATTTTTTAGAAAGGGGAATAAATTTTTTAAGATAATTAGCAAAAATGAGAGTGGGACTCTTATAAAAATGGAGAAAATCAATAAAACAGAAGTAAAAAATATTTGTGACATAAAAATAAAGAATCGCAGACTAGGGCCAGCTTGTCACTTGAGCATTCTTAGAGAGGAGAAGAAAATAACCAAAAAGATATTAAATAAGCATTACCCACGATTTTTCTTACCAATTCTAACATTTGTTAATTTTTAGCTCAACTATTTAAAAGAGCGTTGTATTCTTGAGTAAAAAACATAAGAATATCAACTCGGTTTGAAACCGACTTATAGACTTAATTTATTCAATTATTATAATTTTTAATGCGCATAATGCCAACAAAGGGGAGCTATTCCAATGCACGCAAAGATTTTACTTATGGCCGCATCGATTTTTTTCTCTGTAGAGGCCTTCTCGCAAGATGCAACAACGCCAGCAACAACACCAGTTGCTAAAGCTAAAAAGAAAAAGAAACAAATTGCAACGACTACTCCAGCTGTTACGGCCACTACTACAACTCCAGCTCCTGAAGTAAAAAAAGAAAAAGTTAAAGCGATCGAAGCTCCTAAAGCTGTTGAGCCGGCCAAAGTTGAAGCGGTCATTGATCCTTTATCGCAAGAAGCTCAAAAAAAATATGTAAAAGAGCACTTCTCAGCAAGCTACCACGGAGAGTATTACTTCGTTAGACGAAATCCACTTGATGACTCTAACCTTGCGGCCAACCCAATAAGCAGAGAAATTAGTGATTTAAAAATCTTGCACAATCCAACCATTATTTATAAGCCAACTCCTAATTGGCAAGTTTTATCAACTGCAGAATTTAAATTTTCAGACAATCCAACGCTTGATCCTGTCTTTCCCAATGCTTTTTACCGAGCTTTATTTACAGTAACTCGTAAAAATATTATGACAGAAAAAGAGCGAGGATTTCAATTAGACGCAGGGATTGGTCGCCGTGTTTTTAATGCAGGCGTGGCAAGCCTTCCCCTAGGTAACACTCGTGCATTTGCAACAGTTTCTAAGTCTTTTGGAAAACATAGTGCCTCATTGTTTGCTCAATATCTCTTCAATGATGTAAAACAATCTAACCTAAAAACTTGGAACCATGGCTTAGAGTTGATTCCTACTTTGACTCTTCAACTGACTGAAAAACTATCCTATATGTTTAACGATGATATCATTATCAATAAGGCTAAATTTGCAAATCAGGCCCATGACTTTGATATTTCTCATGAAATGAATGCAGCCTATATAACTTATCAATGGACAGATAAACTAAATACATATTACCAACTGAAGTATTATCACTCAGAAGGTTTTGCTAAAGTTCGAGAATATGAAGACTATACAGAAAACTACGCCGGAGTTGGATACACGTTCAATCCAAAGCTTACCTTAACTTTTGAATTTGGATCAGAACTTAACCACAGCTCGGATAGAAGAGATCTATTTTCGCTTAAATCAAGATACCCAGAATACACACTTTACGTAGACGCTTCATTTTAACAAATCCAGACAAGATTAGTCGGGGATAATAACCCCGACTTTTATAAATTTAAAAAATTTCAAAATATCGCCGATAACTACCTGAGTGTAACTGCATTAACTGCACGACCTGCAAAGAAATGTGTAATCAGGGACGATCCAATGGCCGCAAATAAATTAGCCGTTTTAGAAACATATCTCAAAGATATTCTTTTTAGCCAAGAGCAAATTACCAAAGATGTCGAAGTTCGCGATCATATTTTTGAAATCAAAGACAGCGAAAACTCCCTCGGCTTTATTTCGCTTTATGACCTAAAAGCCTACGTCTATGAACATGAGGATGAAGCAAAAAATTATTACGTCCGAAATATCGATAGCTCTGACTGGATACTTATTTACGAGCACCCCTATTTTCAGCGAAGAAAGCCTCAACTGGTCTCCAGTGGCGAGCTAAAAAATGAGGATGACCTTGAATTTTTTATTTTAATTAAAGGACAAAAAACTGGACCTTATGAAAAATATGAACTCATGGACAAACTTGATAATAAAGAGTTGCTCTTAAGTGATATGGTTACTTTTAATGGTGGCGCTACATGGATCAAACTTTTTCAAATAGATGGCTTTGATCGCAGAACGCTTAAAGTAAGCTCTCAGCTGCCAGGAATGCCATCAGAAGCATTATTACAAAGGCCAAATGAAAGAATAAACGAAATGGATGAAGATACTGATGCCATCTCGTCGCTTGCCTATTTGGGAAATTTAAAACTTGGAAAAAGTATCGAGCGGCAACGAGAAGATTTCCTAGAAGATGAAATGATGAAAAATGCCAGTTCATCAACCAAATACAAATGGCTCTTAATTTCTTCAGTCATAGCAATCATCTACCTCATCTATAATATCAAAACCAATCTAAATACTCCCGTGGATGCTGGCAATACTAAGACAATTGGAGAGCAAGCAGAAATGCTCTCGCCAACGGATCAGTTTAATAGTGATCCCACGGCTTTTGAGCCCAATAGACAAAGGAGAAATCGACAAAATACTATTAATAATCAAGCAAGGTCCAACAATAATAAATTTCAAAGAAGAGTGATGGCCCCTGTAAGAGTCGCCAATAGAAAATCTTTTATGGACAGCAAAAACTACAAAGACAACTCTTCAGAAAATGCTAGTGAAAATAGTGGTGAAGATGGAAATTATTTTTACGATAACGCAGCACCAATGGAGCTAGACCCGGTTCGTTCGCAAATTTCCAGAGAAAATTTTGACAATGGAGCGGAACCTACTGCCACGCCTTCAAATGATCCAATTTTTAGTCAAGAATTAAGCGACTAGCTAAGCTTGTTGATCGATTAAATTCAAGGTAATGTAACATTTATACATCAGCAATTAGGCGATTGTTACAGGACAATTATGAAAGAAATTACCCACGAACTATTAAGCTCATTTCGTGCTCCGGCCTTTCCAGGATCATTTTTTCTAAGCTTTGAAGGAATTGAAGGCGCTGGTAAATCTACTCAAATTACTAGACTTAAAACGTATCTTGAAAATAAAAATTTTAGAGTGTTAATTTTAAGAGAGCCAGGTGGAACTCCATTTGGCGAAAAATTAAGACAGGCCATCCTAGAAACTAAAACTGAAATTACTCCCTTAGCTGAAGCTCACCTCTTTGCTTCTTCGCGCTCTCAGCTTCTAAGCGAAGTCATAATGAAAGAGTTGGCAGTGCCTAATACCATTATTATCTGTGATCGCTACATAGACAGCTCGCTGGTCTATCAAGGGCACGCTCGAGGCCTTGGCGTAGCTGAAGTATTAGAAATTCATAATATTTTTCCCTTAAATTTAGTCCCTCACCTAACTTTTTACTTGAGAATCGATGCTCTTACTTCCGAAAAAAGACAGAAAATGCGAAATGCCCCCAAAGATTATTTTGAAGCAAAAGGAGTAGAATTTTATAAAAAATTAATGGTCGGCTACGACCTGATGGCCGAATTATTTCCTAATCGCATTTTAAAAATTGATTCAGAAGGTGGGGCCGATGAAGTCACTCATAAAATAGTTGAAAGCATTGAAGCACTAATATCCAACAAACAAGAATCTTTAAGCGATGAATGAGCCAATAGAGCAAATTCTCCTCGATAAATACCGAAATGGAACACTAGCTGCTCTCTACAGTGCTCATTATGATTCTGCTAAATGTAATCCTGAAGTTTGGGTTGACAATTTTGTGAAAAATTTTACCCCAATTGTCGATCATCCTGATGTATTAAAAATGCGCAAAGGAGAAACTGATAAAAAAAAGGATAAGGACTATAAAGTTGATTCAACGGCCATCAAGGATTTTTTAAAGTTTATCAACTATCGCCCTATTGCCCTGAAGAAAAAATTTATTTTTTTATTTAATGCCAATGACCTCTCTGTTATTGTTTCCAATAAGCTGCTCAAAATTTTTGAAGAACTCTCAAGTGATTTTTGCTTAATTCTGTTAGTTCCAGATAACGCTCAGCTCTTAGCAACTGTGGAATCAAGATCCATCAAAATTACTCTAAAAGCTCAAGATCAATTTGAAGACGTAAACCTAGATATGCCAAAGATATCATCCCCTTTGGAATTATCTGCTTTTATTAAAGAATCCAAAATGGACACTAGCGGCCTTGAAAAAAAATTTATTGAACAAAGTATTGAGCACTGCCTCAAAAAAAGGGATTTTCGCAGCTGTGAAGAGCTTTTAGCCACCCTGAAAAACTATCAAACCGCCACTGCTTTTAATAACTCCCAACTGTCTCGGCTTACTCCCTTTTTCCCTTGATCTTATCGCCAAGGGCCTTGACAATTTTTGCCAAAACACAATATTATTTAGGACTTAACAAAATTTAAGCCAGTG
Organism: Bacteriovoracaceae bacterium; assembly: GCA_947448205.1. GTDB lineage: Bacteria > Bdellovibrionota > Bacteriovoracia > Bacteriovoracales > Bacteriovoracaceae > Bacteriovorax. Next base: position 346 of record CANFNL010000160.1, on the reverse strand, counting down.
AATCAAATATGCAACCAACAGCTCTAGAAAATAATTCAGAATTAGATATTGAAATCATTGAAAGTGATACTGGTAATGCTAACAACAATCAGGATTCAAATGATGATTACAATCAAAGTGAAAACGAAAATTTAGACGAAGCTAATGCCGAAAATGAAAAGGAGAACTCTCGCTTCAAAGATGGCGAAAAAATTAATATGATCCGAGTTCGTTTTCCAGGCAATGCTCGCTCTTTTGCTTTTCTCGTAGGAAAAAGAAAATTTGCATACGGACAAAAAGTTTTGGCCATGTCAGACAGAGGAATGACTGTTGGATATATCAATTCCATTACCTATGAAGTAACTTT
>CANFNL010000159.1 GCA_947448205.1 Bacteriovoracaceae bacterium | reverse complement strand
TAACGGTGTTGTTCCCCCAGATACTTACGCTATGCTATTTACCCTTCATGGAACAATCATGATTTTCTATGCGATTACTCCAATTCTTATTGGAGCGTTCGGGAATTTTTGTATTCCACTGATGATCGGTGCTCGCGATATGGTTTTTCCGACACTAAATATGCTCTCATTTTGGCTAGCAGTAGTTTCTGCACTTTTACTGCTTGTGTCATTATTTACTCCATTGGGAGGAGCTGCAGGTGGATGGGTCTCCTATCCCACACTCTCGACACTTATTGGTTCTCCCGGCGTTGGTCAGACTCTGTGGTGTCTTGCCCTTTTCGTTCTTGGAGTTTCTTCGACAATGGGTGCTGTAAATTATATTGCAACAATTATTACTCTTCGCGCTCCAGGTATGGGGTATTTTGATATGCCTCTAACTGTTTGGGGGCTATGGTTAACTGCGATTTTAAACGCGCTTTTTCTTCCAGTTTTAGGGGCAGGGCTTCTACTTCTAACTTTTGACCGCGTTTTTGGTACAACATTCTTCTTAGCTGGAGCAGCTGCAACCAGTGGATCTGGGGATCCGATTCTATTCCAACACGTGTTTTGGATTTTTGGTCACCCGGAAGTTTATATTCTCATTCTCCCCGCTTGGGGAATCGTTTCAGATTTACTTTCATTTTTTGCCAGAAAACCAGCATTCGGAGCTCGAGCTACAGCTTTAGCGATGACATCAATTACTGTTTTATCAACTGTTGTTTATGGTCACCATATGTACACAACGCAAATGAGTCCATTACTGACTCAATCTTTTATGATGCTAACGATGACCATTTCTATACCATCTGCCGTTTTCTTTGCTAATTGGCTGGGAACGCTTTGGAAGGGATCAATTCGCTTTCAAACACCAATGCTTTTTGCTCTTGGAGTTGTTTTTGTTTTCGGTCTCGGTGGATTAACAGGACTGTACTTGGCAACGGTTTCGACCGATTTGTACCTACATGATACCTATTTTGTAGTTGGTCACTTTCACTACACAATGGCCGCATCGGTTCTTCTCGGTGGATTTGCCGCTACTTATTTTTGGTTTCCAAAAATGTTTGGTCGTATGATGAATGAAACACTAGGAAAAATACACTTCTGGATTTCAATGCTTGGGCTAAATGGTGTCTTCATGGGAATGATGGTTGTTGGTTATGCTGGAATGCATAGACGTATCTACAACCCATTTGTTTATGAATTTTTACAAAAATTGATTCCCATTAATATGTTTATTACTTGCTCTGCAATTTTCATGGGCTTTGGACAGTTATTCTTCGTCTACAATTTTGTGTACTCAATGATTAAAGGATCAAAAGCAACTCAGAATCCTTGGGAAGTTGGAACACTTGAATGGGGAATTCCAAGCCCAGCTCCACATTATAACTTCGATGTTATTCCAGTTGTTAAGTGTGGACCACACGAATTAGGAAATCCTAATTTGAAAAATGGAAGAGACTTCCAGTATCAAACGGAAGAATTAGCGTAAATAAATAATGATAAAAGTTATGACAAAACCAATGGCAGCCCAACTTAGTGAAAGCGATAAGGGACAAGAGATCATCTCCTCTATTGCTATGATCGTTGCACTTGTATCATTTGCCATGCTCTTTGCAACTCTCATGATGGGATTTGCGATGTTTCGTTTTACTAGTCCAGTTTGGCCACCAGCCGGTATGGAGAAGCCATCCTTAATTCTGCCGAGCCTCTCTACTCTAAGTATTTTTTTAAGCTCATTGTGTTTTATGCATTTTGAAAAAAATATTAAAAACAAACAGGGACTAGTTCTCACGATAGCATTAGGTTGTGGATTTATGTTGACTCAGTCCCTCCTTTGGCAGCAGTTGAAGTCTCAAGGGATCTTTGTTTCTTCAGGAATTTTTCCTTCAATAATTTATGCATTTACTTGGATTCACGCAGCTCATATTGTAGTTGCACTCGGTTTATTAATTTGGCTTCTAGTAAATGTACTTAAGCAAATATCTCCAAGATCTCAAATTCGCGTCTCAAACGTTGGAAAATTTTGGCATTTTTTAGGCATTGTTTGGTTCATTATGTTTTTGACTATTTTTGTTTTATAAGAGGATAACTATGAAAGGCTTAAATCTCGCTTTATCAATCACAGCACTAATTGCATTAGTTTCTTGTAGTGAAAGCCATTTTAAGGAAGACAAAATCTTTGCCGGCGGAGTGTATGCTCCCGCTCAAGCACTCAATGATGGTAAGTCAGTTTACACTGAATACTGTATGCCGTGCCATGGTGTAAAAGGCGATGGAATGGGCACTTCTGCAAAAGGCTTAACTGTACCACCAAGAAATTTTACACTCGGACAGTATAAATTTGGGCGGGTTGTCTCAGGTGAGTTGCCTCATGATGAGGATTTCTATCTGATCTTGAGAAATGGGTTAACAGGAACTGCAATGCTTCCTTGGAAAGAGCTCTCAGACAAACAAATGTTCAACCTTGTTCAGTATATTAAAACCTTTGCTCCTCAAAAATGGGAAGGCGCAGATAAAAAGCTTGGAGAAACAATCGTTTTAACAAAAGATCCATATGGAGATGCTCATAAAGAAAGCGCAATTCAACGTGGAAAAGAAGTTTTCCATGCAGTTGCACAATGTTGGACTTGTCATAGAGCTTACGTTAGCCATGCAGAATTTAGTGAAATTTCGAAAAAAATTAACGGCAAACCGGTTACAGAATTTGATCCTGATATGTATCACGTTAAACTTCAACCGAATGACTATGGATACTCTTCTATGCCTCCAGAATTTACCTATGATTCGGTTCGCTCTGCAAAAACAGTAGAAGAACTATACATACGTCTAAACGCAGGGGTTGGCGGAGCCGCCATGCCAAGTTGGAAAGGAACTCTTCAAGATGACGAGATTTGGGCCGTTGCTCACTATGTAAAATCGCTTATGGATTTAAAAAATACACCTGAAAGACAAAAACTTTTAGAAGCAGTACTAAAGTAAGAAGTAAAAAATGACTACGATGACGGGATATTTTAGAGAAGACAATTGGTTTCAAAAAATGATGCGTATGAAATCATTTTGGATTATCTTTTGGATTGCTACCTTTTCATATCCAATTTATCGATCTTTAAACAGAACACTTCCACCGCCTTTGCCTGTTTTTTATCAAGTACCAGAATTCAGCCTTACAAATGAGTTTAATAAACCTTTTGGAACAAAAGATCTTTTGGGTAAATTTTATATCGCTAATTTTATGTTTACTTCTTGTCCTTCCTCTTGCCCTGCTTTGATGGAAAAAATGGATATAGTCCAAAATAGAATTAGAGGTCTTGGCACAAAAGCAGCAATTGTTACATTCACCGTCGATCCTAATACTGATACTCCGGATGTACTATTTAAGTTTGCCAGAAAAAGAAACTCGAACCCGTATATTTGGAATTTCTTAACAGGAACGAAGGAAGACTTAGAAAGAATAGTTGTGAACGGCTTTAAAGTACCTATGGGAAACAAGGAAGCAGTTACAAAAAAATTAGATAATAAAACAGTAACACTAATGGATATCGCGCATTCTAATAGAGTTGTCTTAGTGGATAATCTGGGACAAGTTCGAGGGTATTACTCAACTGACAAAGTATCGATGGATAAAATGATGATCGATCTGGGTTTGCTTGTAAATAATAGTTTTTCAAAACCAAAAGCAATAGCAAAGAAGGAGAATTAATATGAGCGAACACACTCATGAGCATAAAAGTCACACTATAGAGTACATGGTAGTCTTTGTGGTTTTAGCTGCACTTACAGGGTTAGAATTAGCGATCCCTGGCTTAAAAACAGAATATTATTTAAAAGCTACTGGCCTAGTGGGTTTAGCTTTATCCAAAGCTTTTGTAGTCGCTTATTTTTATATGCACCTTAAAGAAGAAAAAGGGTGGTTAAGATTTATCGCAGCTCTACCTATTCTTGCAGGTTTTTTTGCTTTGGTTTTAATTTTAGAATCTATGTTTAGATAATTTAAAAAACTCACAGAGGATTTAAAACTTCTCTGTGAGTAGATCAAGATTTCTGCTCCTAAAAATTTTTCAAAAAAAATTTCAATAATCAACTTCGTTAACCCCTAATAAATTGAATTTCGATCGACAAATTTTAAACAAATAAAGTGCTAGTTTTTGATATTGAGAGTAATTGAAATAATTCGATCGCCTTTGGAGAGTTTGGGAAGAACATCTAGACCTTCAACGACTTGACCAAAAACAGTATTTTTTCCATCGAGATGAGAAAGCGTGGTGAGGCAAATGTAAAATTGGGAATCAGAAGAATCTTTATCTACTCCTCTTGCCATCGCCATTGTCCCTTTAATATGTTGAAGTTCATTAAACTCAGCTTTTAGTTTTAAATTACTTCCTCCATTGCCAGTACCTGTAGGATCACCAGTTTGGATAATAAAATTAGGAATGGCTCGATGAAAAACTAGTCCATCATAGAATTTATTTTGAATTAATTGCATGATGCGAGCAGAGGTTTTGGGTGCTGCTTTAGTATAAAAACGAAAAACAATATCACCCTGAACTGTTTTTATGGTAGCAGATGTTGTAGAGAGTCCACCTATGTCAGTTTTAAGTTTATCCACTTCAATCTTTCCATTTATACTAGATAGCAATGTGGAACTTGTTTTACTAAATTCACAAGAGCTTAGCAGCAGAATACAAAATAGAGAAATAAGGCTAAGAATTTTCATATATTAACTTGAAATAAATAATTGATATTAAATAAATTATAGCTCCAAAAGAGAAACACAAAAGAAAAAAATAAATTTTAAAACATTTTAGAAATATAAGTTGACTTATCAATCATGATTCATTAAATTCCTCTTCACCTTAGATTTGAAACTGATTGCGAAACACAATTTCTTATAGAAATATTTGATTTTTGGGCGTGTAGCTCAGCTGGGAGAGCATCTGCCTTGCACGCAGAGGGTCGCAGGTTCGATCCCTGTCATGTCCACCAGTTCTTTTCTATGGATAAATTAGTTCTTTAAAAATTAAATAGAGTTAAAAGATTTGAGACAGCAATGTCTCGATTCAAGATGAGAAAGGTCCCAAACAAAAAATATCTGACGTAACTATTCAGTCACGCTGTTAAAAG
>CANFNL010000158.1 GCA_947448205.1 Bacteriovoracaceae bacterium | reverse complement strand
GTCAGAGTGACTATCTAGTCAGGATAAATAAACACCGAAGATATTGGTGTGATATTTAAAAATGGCACTATTATTTGCAAATCTCATCGAGAGATTGTTCTTTATTTCGGTGAAAAATTCCTCTTGTCGCATGTTGTTCAGCTGCATTACAACCTTTTACCTCTGAGAAATCTCCATCTACGACAAGCCGTAAAAGAGTCAACCTTTGCAGATTTAAGTCCATTTGGTTTTTCAAATGATTTACACGACTGTCTGTTAATTGTGATTGTGAAAGCAAAAGATTTTGCAATGGCATTAGGCCCAAAGCAAATTGCCTTTGTTGGCTCTCTAAAATACGCAAACGATCTTCCAGTAATTTTAATGATTCTTTTTGTTGAAGTTTAATCTCTGACAATTGGCCAACAATTGTTTCAGCTACTCGCTCATTTTCTTCCTGAAGTTGATCTTGCCTTAATTTAATAGCAGCAGCATTATTATCAGCTATTTTTAAATTAACCAAATTATCAACTCCAAAACTAAATCCCCCAGCTGTTTTGAGAGAATCAAATGGTGAACTATTACTAATAGTTGAACTTCCTACAACAGAAGCGTTAGTTAAAAAGCCAAAAAATTTGGCAAATTTTCCAGCCTTCGCTGCTTTTACTAAATATTCTAATTGTACAAATTCAGGTGAACTATCATGAGAGCGAATGATAACTTCAGCCAGCGATTTATTTTCAAACTCTGAAGGAATTAATTCAGTAGTTTCTAGTATCAAATCAGCTCCCAGCGGAAGTCCTAAAATAGTTCGAACTGCTGCTTTTTCTGCAATTAATAACTCTTCTAATTTTGAAACTTTAATTTTGGCATCTTCCCACTGGGCACTGGCCAATGAAAGCTCTTCAGTGGTTATATTACCTAAAACATCTGATTGCTTTTTTAAGTTTAAGTATAATCTCGATATAATTTCTGATTGATCAACAAAAATTTGTTTTACTTCAAGATCATTCAAATAAGTATAATACAAAGAAAGAGCATTGCTTAAAACATTTAACTGCAAAGCTTTATAGGAAGATTTATCCGATTCAAATAATAATTTTTCTTGTTTTAACACTGCCCAATTTGACGGAACTAAAAAGGGAAATAAAAAAGTGACTGATGACAATAGGAAAGTCGGATTAGCTAGAGCAGGAAGTAAAACCCCCAAATTTAGCGAGGGTAAAAGTTTAGCTCTGGCCATGTTGACATTTAGCTTTGAATTCTGAACATTATTTAATGCTTGCAAAAGTGTAATGTTTTTAGAAAACAATTGAGTTCTTATGGTTGTAGGGTTGACTCTAAAAACAATCTCATCAGCAATTGCATTGTTGATGAGAGAAAATAGAATAAAATATTTAAAAATCATTTTCATGAAAGACCTATTGGATAGCATTTAAATGTAAGCGCAATAATGTGTTTTTCGTCTGGATTTCACAATCCCAACCAAAATTGTTTTTATCTTCGTCAAATTTAATGCAATTTAAACTAGCTCTAACTGGAACTCCTTTTTGATCAAAAGGATCATGACCTGAAAGTGTTCCTGTTTTATCATCGACAATAGCATTATTAAAAATTATTTCAAATCCAGTAAAGTCACCAACCACAGTCAAAGAGCGAATTGGAGAAAACAAACTAAACAAGCTGAGATTGGGAAGATTAATGAAGCTCATTTTGAAAGGTGCAATCGAATCACCAATTTTATAACTTCCCTCGTAACGAAAATTCATTTTATTAACTTGCTGAAGTCTTGTGCCACCAACTTCGATAGCCGGGGTATTGCTCGTCGATCTATTTTTTGACAAATTTAGCTCTGCCCCAAACTCGGGATGCCCTTTGATTTCAAGGGAACCAATCCAATTGTCTCCCTGTACAACTCCATCTAAAACAAGGTTGGCAACAACACCTCCCGGTTGAGTAATTGGTACAATAACTTGAAAAACTCCCGTTAGGTCATCATAAAAACCATTGTCAAAAGAAATTTCTGAGGTAGTAATACTTTGTAAACGAATCGAGCCACTAACAGTCGCGTTTTGCTGATTTGAGACTTGCCCAGAAGCTGACTGAATATCTGTCTTAGCTTGAAATTTTAAAGCAATTGATCCTAAATTACTTCCATCTATCTTGGAAATAACTGCACCAAAATAAGAACCGGAGACAGCAGAAATTCGCGATAAACTCTCTTGTAATTGCGCTCTTCTAAAATCATCCATATTTTTATCTTTAGCACAACCTAGTAAAACTAAACTAGCAGCAAAAACATGGAGTAAAATAATTTTCATAAAGTCCTCTCAATAATACAATGGTTAAAACCTACAAAGACACACGCAAGCTGTAAACTTGGCTGTATTTTTTACTTGATCAGCTAAATAGCAGCGAATTATCCCTAAGTATTTCTAATCCCTTAGTTAAAGCTTCTGCCTCTTCAACAGTTAGAGCTGAAAGCTTTTTTTTCATTTTATACTTGGCATCACTTTTAATCACATTAAAGAGCTTGGCTCCCTCAGCACTTAAACTAAGGTCTGTTTGCCTGCGATCAGTTTTATTAGTGCTTTTTTTAATAAGACCATCCTGCTCCATTAGATCAATCATCCGTGAAATAGCGGCCTCTGTTACACCAAGTCTATCGCCAAGGTCCTTGTTATGATTTATGCCCCTATTTATTGCCGCCAATACTCTAAATTGAGCAACTGAAAGGCGCTCTCCTCTGCCTTCTCTCATGTCTTCTCTAATGACTTGCATAACTTTAGGAATAGTCTCCATGATAAGCTCGGCTAATTGTAAATTATTTTTACTCAAAGCAAGCTCCAACATTGAAGGTTGAGAGAAGAATCTTTTTTGAATCTGCAGCACCAATGCCCACATGATATGAAATTATCAATTGATACTTAAGAGTTGCTTGATAATGCAATGTAATTTTTCCTGAAGTCAATATCCCTGGAGCAGAAAGTGAATTGCTTAAAACACTTTTCTCACTCGCTAAATAAACCACCGACGGCCCCACGCCAGTACTTAAGTGAAAAGTTTCTGAATTAAAAATAGGTAAATAAAAATTTTGAAATAGATTTAATTGGTAGAGATAGAGCGCTTGTGAGGCAGCGCCATAATCTCTGGCAAATTTTTTAAAAGCAATTGAGTATTCCCAAAATCCTTTTTTATTAAAAAAAGTATTGTTACTTCTCTTGCCTACTTCTACACTCAAAAAATCTTGTTCAAACGCTGGGGTACCCCCTAGATAAGAGGGGGTCTTATAATCTAGTGAATCTAATGAGAGAGCAATTGTTAATAAATCGCTGGGAGCAAATTCCACATCATTATTTTTTAATTTCAGCTCAGAATGCAGCGGTTTAATATCATAGCTATTTTCTGCTGCAAATGAGTCGTTACAAACAAATAAAAAAAGTAAAAAAATGAATGCATTAATTTTCATTATTTTGCTCCAACGTCATTAGCTGTTAATAAATCTAACAAAACAGAAAGTGGCTGTCCGGTCGCAACAAAATAATTAGAGTAAGCCAGTACCGTTTGAAATTTTAATTGATCAAGGCTTGATTTTGCCTGCAAGGCAGATTGCTGAACTGCTAAAAATTGAAGGAAATCAATTTGCGATAACTTGTAAATTCTTGAAGCTTCTGCCTGAGCTGCTTCTCCAAGTTTTACTGCTAATTCAGAGCTCACCAATGAAGTCTCTGCAGTTTCCAGATTTCTTAAACTTGAAATTTGTTTAAGACTTAAAGAGTCTTCTAGGTCTTTTCTAGCTAATATTAATTGGTTTTTTTGAGAATTAATGATTGATCTTTGATCCCCCGAAGAAAAACCAGAAAAAAGAGGAATCGATACTTGTAATTGAATTGCCCAAGCATGTGAATAATCAGAAAATAATTCTGATTTTTTATAATTATTGTAAAGATAATCTCCCAAAAACTTAACCGTAGGATAATCCTTTGCCAACGCTACATCTTTTGCGTAATCAAGTTGAGCAAGTTGCAGTCGATTTATTTCATATTCTGGTAACTTGAATTTGTTTAAATCAATAACTTTTTTAATATCCTTAAGAAGCAAAGTCCTAATGGAGCCTTTTAATTTAAACTCATCTCCCTCAGAAATCCCCATATAATTTATTAATTGCTGACTAGCTATGACTAATTGATTTTTTGCCTGCTCAATTTGAGGGCCTAATAACGCCAACTGGGTCTTAACTTGAAGAATATCTAAAAGTTGGCCTCTGCCCATTTGATATCGTTTTGTTGAAGTAGCTAGAGATTTTTGTATGATATCCTGATTTTTTTGCAAATTAAGAAGTGTCTGCTGATTTAAGATGTAGCGATAAAAAGATTCAATCACATTTTGAGTCAATGAACGCTCTTCAAGTTCAACAGTAGCTTCCTGAATTTTTCGATCATAGTCATATAGACTAATGGCCGACAGTGCCCCCTTTCCATAAAGGAGTTGATTAAGTTTTAAATCACTAGAGTAAAAATTATAAGGATCACCATTAAATTTAGGACTGCCGTTATAGAGCGCATCTTTTTGATAAGTACCACCAAAATTCCAAGATAAATTTGGATAAAGATAACTTTTATTTAAACTTTTCTGGTTTTCGTATTGGAATAATTTTTCTTTTGCTGCTAAGATTTTAGGATTGTGATCAATTGCTATTTTTAAAACGTCTTTAATTCCTAAAACAGAAATTTCGGCAGAAGCTAAAAGTGAATTAAAGATTAAATAAAAGATTATAACAGCTTTCATATTTTTTCATTTCCTTTAAGATTTCTTTTATTAAATACTTTGGGCTTACTTTCAAGTGGAGATAATAATAAATACAACGCCGGTACCACAAATAAAGTTAGAATCGTTGAAATGATTGTTCCGCCAATAATTGAAAGCCCCATCGGCAGCCTAGTCTCCGCCCCCATTCCATGTCCAATTATTAACGGGGTAGCCGCTGCAACAGTCGCCACAGAAGTCATTAGAATTGGTCTTAGTCTCACTGGACATGCTTCCAGCAGTGCATCGTGAACTTTCTTTGTAGAATGTTCGCGAACTTGGTTAGTAAATTCTACTAGCATAATTGAGTTTTTCTTAGAAATCCCCATCAAAACAATAAGCCCGATAAAGCTGAAAAGATTAACTGAAGCACCAAACATCCAAAG
>CANFNL010000157.1 GCA_947448205.1 Bacteriovoracaceae bacterium | reverse complement strand
TAAGTGTCCGCCTTCAGCAAGACTCATTCCTAAAATTTTATCGCCAACATCTAACATAGAAAAATAAGCACCCATATTAGCTTGCGAGCCAGAATGAGGTTGAACGTTAGCAAATTTTGCATCGAAAAGCTTCGTGAGTCTCTCTATTGCTAAAATTTCAGCTTGGTCTACAAATTCACAACCACCGTAGTAGCGTTTATTGGGAAGTCCTTCTGCATATTTATTAGTGAGGATTGATCCTTGAGCCTGCATAACTGCAGGGCTTGCATAATTTTCAGAAGCGATTAGTTCAAGACCGTCTTCTTGACGAGCTCTTTCAAGTTCAATAATTTTAAAAATCTCTGGATCTATCGCTGCTAGGTCGTTGGCGTGTTCTTGAAACATTTTATACCTTCTTTAAAACGAGAGATGAATTCGTTCCACCAAAGCCAAAAGAGTTATTTAAAGCGTATTTTAAGTCGGCTTTGATAGCCTTATTAGGAACATAATTTAAATCGCATTCAGGATCTTGGTTTTCAAGATTGATGGTTGGAGGAATAATTCCAGTGTGCAGGGCCATGGCACAATAAATAGTTTCAATTCCACCAGCAGCACCTAAAAGATGCCCAGTCATTGACTTAGTTGATGAGACATAAAGAGTTTTAGCATGATCACCAAAAGTTCTTTTGATTGCTTTGGTTTCACCAATATCTCCAAGAGGTGTTGAAGTTCCGTGAGCATTAACATATCCAACTTCATTAAAATTAATGCCGGCATTTTCTACGGCCATCTTCATTGAGTTATAGGCACCATCCCCTTCAGGGTGAGGAGCTGTAATATGGTATGCATCCGAAGTAGCTCCGTGTCCTACAATTTCAGCGTATATTTTTGCTCCACGAGCAACTGCTTTGTCATAATTTTCTAAAACTAATACACCAGCACCTTCACCTAAAACAAACCCATCGCGGTCTACATCAAAAGGGCGGCTTGCTCTATGAGGCTCGTCATTTCGACGTGAGAGGGCTTTCATTGTGATGAAGCCAGACATTCCTAATTGACCAACTACAGCTTCAGCTCCGCCAGAAACCATCACATCTTGGCGACCAAACATAATCTCATAGCTGGCAGCAGTCAGTGCGTGAGCAGCCGAAGCACAAGCGGAAGAAATAGTGTAGTTGAGTCCTTGTAATCCAAAGCGAATGGAAATTAATCCTGTGGACATATTCGGAATAACGGCCGGGATAAAAAAAGGTGAAACTCGCTTTGGCCCTTTTTCAAACATTGTATGAGCAGTTCTTTCTATTTCGGGGAAACCACCTATGCCAACACCCATAATGCTACCCATGCGGTGAGGATGATAGATTTCATTAATTTTATCGTTAGTGAGTAGTCCCGCATCGTTTAAGGCTTCGTATGCTGAGTGCATCGCAAAGTGAATAAATCGATCGTAACGAGGAGCTTCTTTCGGTTCTAGGATATTTTCAGCAATAGAAAAGTTTTTAACTTCTCCAGCAATTTTTGTGAGCATATGTTCTGTATTGGCTTGTTCGATTAAGCTAACGCCAGATTTTCCTTCGATGGAATTATTCCAAGTCTCTTTAAGTGAGTGACCAAGGCCTGTGATCATTCCCATGCCAGTTATAGCAACTCTATTTATTTTTGGAGAATTCATATTTGTGCTCCTTAAACAACAAAGGCCCCGTTAGGGGCCTTCATATTTTTAATTAGGCTTGTTTTTTTTCTAAGTATGTAACGATATCTTTAACAGTTTTTAATCCTTCAGCATCTTCTTCAGGGATTTCTACCCCAAATTCATCTTCCATTTTCATCATCAATTCTACGATGTCTAGAGAATCGAGGTTAAGATCGTCAACGAAACTGGTTTCAAGATTGATCTTTGAAATATCGATTTTAGTTGCGTCGCTGATAAGTTTGATTACCTTGTCTTTCATTAAATAACTCCTAAAATAATCTAAAATAAGTAATAGTTTTATTAGATGTATAGTCCGCCGTCAATTTTAATCGTTTCTCCAGTGATATATGACGATGCTTTGCTCAACAAAAAGCAGACCAAATTAGCCACTTCCTCAGCTTCGCCCATACGTTTTAAGGGGATAGTGCTCAGATATGCCTCTTTAACTTTTTCATCTAAAGCGTGAGTCATATCAGTTGTTATAAATCCCGGACAAATAGCATTACATCGGATATTTCTTGAGGCTAGTTCTTTAGCATAAGACTTTGTAAAGCCGATCATTCCGGCCTTAGAAGCTGAGTAAGCAATTTGTGAAGCGTTGCCCATAAGTCCAACGATGGAGCTGATATTGACTACCGAAACATTTTCAGCTTTTAAGAAACTACGCGAAAGAATTTGGGTAAGCATGATCGCCGAAGTGAGGTTAGTGTTAATAGTTTGCGCTACATCTTCTTCTTTCATACGAAGCACAATTTGGTCTTTTGAAATCCCTGCATTATTAACTAAGCCGGTTATAGGCCCATTTGCTTCAACAAACTTTTCCACAGCTTCTTTCATTTGAGCAGTATTAGTCACATCAAATAAGAGCGCAGTAACATTGCTAGCTCCAAGGGCCTGCAGTTCTTCTTTAAGTTTCATGGCCATGGCTTCATCGCCACGATAATTGAAAACGACATGGGCTCCTTGAGAAGCAAGTGACTCAGCCATTTTTTTGCCAAGGCCTCTCGTGGCTCCGGTGATGAGAACAGTTTTATTTTTTAGATCATTGTATGTTGCAATCATTTTACATAGCTCCGCTTAAAAGTTTTTCTAATTCTACAAAAGCATCCTCTTTGTCGAGGTGAAAGACTTTAATATCTTTATTAATTTTACGAACTAATCCCATGAGTATTTTTCCTGGGCCTACTTCAATGCATAGAGTTTCAGGAGCAAGTTTTTCAATAGACTGAGTCCATAAAACTGGACCGTAAGCTTGGTGATAAAGATTATCGATTATTTTTTCTGGATTTGTTCCAGCAGGATATTCAATCGCATTGATGTTAGCGATATAGGGAATTTTATTTTCATGCCATTTAAAACGGGTAAAAGCTTCGCGCAGTTTATCGGCCGCTGGCTTCATAAGAGAAGAGTGAAATGGAGCAGAGACATTTAATTCTATCGCTCGATGGGTTTCTTTAAAGTTTTCTGCTAGCCAAGCTACTGCGCGCTCGCATGCAGCACTTTCTCCAGAAATAACGATTTGAGTAGGGTCGTTAAAATTAGCTGGCATAACTTCAGATTCAGGCAGAGATACCGCCTTACAAGCTCTATCGACTATATCTGCTGGAACTTTTAGAACGGCAAACATTTTTCCCCTACCGACAGGAACAGCTTCTTGCATGAATTTGCCACGCAAATGGACAGCATGAATGGCATCGTAGGGAGAAAGAACTCCTGCAGCGGCAAGTGCCGCATACTCACCAACAGAGTGACCTAAAACACGATCAATTTTTACATTGTATTTCGCCAATATTGGCAACAGGTGATTGTAAAGAGTGATAGAATGCTTCAAAATGGCCGGCTGAGTATTATGAGTAAGTTTTAACTCATCTTCTGGGCCTTCGTGCATAAGTTTTTTTAAGTCGTAACCTAAAATCTCATTTCCTTTATCAAAAACAGTGTGATCTAGGTCTTTTCCCATTCCCACATATTGTGATCCTTGGCCGGGAAAAAGTAGAGTTACAGATTTAGTCATTAACAATTCCTTGTTGAAAATTAATAACGAAGTAGTGTTGCTCCTGCTGTTAAGCCAGCTCCAAAAGCATCGAAGAGGATAATATCTCCACGCTTGATTCTGCCGTCAGCAATTGCCTCATGAAAAGCAATTGGCACAGTCGCTGCTGAAGTGTTTCCGTATTTATCGATATTGACAATCATTTTATCCATACTCATTCCAAGCAAGTTTGCCGTGGTTTCAATGATTCTAATATTGGCTTGATGAGGAACAACCCAAGTAATTTCTTCTTTAGTCATATTGGCCATTTCTAAAACCTTTCTTCCATTTTCAGCAAGAGTTCTAGTGGCAACTTTAAACATTTCCTTTCCCTTCATTTGCATGAAGTGAGTTCCTTCTTGAATATGCTCTGGAGTAATAGGCGTTACTGCTCCACCAACAGGCTGATCAAAAAATTCGCCACCAGTTCCATCTGAATTTAAAATACTAGAAAGAATTTTTGATTCTGATTCAACTTCGGCACGACCGATAATGGCAACACCACAACCATCTCCAAAAAGGATACAGCTATTTCTGTCTTTCCAATTCACTTCGCGAGATAGCATTTCTGAGCCAACGACTAAAACATTTTTAGCCATTCCTGTTTTGATAAATGAATTAGCCATGTTCACACCGTAAACAAAACCAGAGCAAGCAACAGAGATATCTAAGCAAGTGCAGTTGTTAGTGATCCCAAGTTTTACTTGTAAAATACAAGCAGAGTTAGGAAGTTTCACATCGGGAGTGACCGAAGCAAAAATAATAAAATCTATGTCGTTTGGTTGTAAGTTAGCCGCTTTGAGAGCATCGAGTGTCGCGTAGTGGGCCATGTCTGTTGGGAATTCGCCACCTTCAGTTGAGCAAATTCGGCGCTCTCTAATACCAGTTCTTTCAAAAATCCATTGATCATTGGTTTCGACAATTTTTTCTAAGTCAAAATTGGTTACAACCTTTTTGGGAGCGTACATCCCGGTTCCTAGAACTTTAGCTTCATAGGTTTGCATAGTGATGTCCATTTTTGTGGCTTAAAAACAAAAGAGCCCTTATTTTCGTTTAAGAAGATAAGGGCTTTTTATTTCTTAGCAATATTTTAAGTAAAAATTATTCTGCAGCAGCTTCTTCTGAAGGTGCTTTTACAGTTACAACTTGTTTTCCTTTGTAGAAACCACAAGCATCGCACACAGCGTGAGGCATTACATGCACTCCACAGTTTGAACATGTCATTGGGTGTTTTCTATAAAGCTTATGGTGCTGACCAGCTCTTCTTAAACCTTTTCTTGATACCGAATTTTTCTTCTTTGGAACTGCCATTTTATACTCCGCTACTATAATTAACTTTTAACTGTATTAACATTTTTCAAATATGAAGGACAATTTCTACGCTATATACGCTGCTTCGGCAAGTGTTTTTAAGGATGACTGTATCGCGTCATTCATTTTAAGCTCCCCCGAATGGGTTCCAAATAGGTTCCAGGAGACT
>CANFNL010000156.1 GCA_947448205.1 Bacteriovoracaceae bacterium | reverse complement strand
CATCACATTGAATTATTTTCTTTTTCTCATTTCCCTCAAGTTCTGCTTCAAGCTCCTTGCAATTGTATCGCTCTTTTTGCAAAAGACAGCTCGAAGACAAGCTATTTTGAGCTAGAGTCATTAAAGGTTTTAATTCATTGCCAGTTTTATTTGTGCATTGTTGAGCAAATGATACTGTTATTATCAAATAGTAAACGAAACTGAGAATGATGATTATTTTCATCTTATGAACTCCACTTATTTATTCTATCCCATGAATCTTTATAATGAAGTAGGTATTTCTATCCTACCTGTTTTAAAGAAGAACAACCTCCAGTAATCTTTAATTATTATGAAAAAACCATACCTTCTCTTCTTATTTGGAGCCCCGGCATTTGCCCTCTTATTAGTGGCAATCCGGATTTATTATTCTGCACTCGTTTGGCACTACCAAGGTCCCGATGTGGACTTTCAGATTACTCCAAATGAAAATTTCTCCTCAATAAACGCCAGGCTTGCTAAAGAAAATCTTATTTCATCGGCAAGGCTTTTTCATCGCTATTCACAATTTAAGGGAGTGCTCAACAAGTTTAAAACTGGCCATTACATTATTAAAAATAATTCAAACTTATTGGATGTTTATAGAATTCTCATTATTGAGAAGGGCTTCGCTCAGCTCTTTACTGTGCCTGAAGGTAAAAATATGTATGAAATTGGCAAAATGCTCGAAGCAAGCTCTATTACGAAATATAACGACTTCATAGCTCTTGCCAAAGATAAAAAGTTTCTCGAAGAAATAGGAGTAAGTGCTGAAACTATCGAAGGGTATCTCTACCCTGAGTCTTATGACTTCTCCCCAAATATGTCCGCTAAAACAGTTATCAAAACAATGGTGAAACAATTTAATAAAAAACTGAATCTTGTGGATTTTCAATTAACATCTCTTAATCCCAGACAAGTTCTTATTCTTGCTTCTATAGTAGAGAAAGAAACTGGTGATAAAAAAGAGAGACCAATGATAGCTGGTGTGTTTTTAAATCGGTTAAAACTAAAAATGCGACTGCAGTCAGACCCGACAACTATTTATGGTAAATTTGAAGAGTTTAATGGAAACCTGACCAAGAAAGATTTAATTACCCCTACCGAATATAATACCTATACCATTGCGGCATTGCCGATAGGACCAATTTGCAATCCTGGAATTGAAGCAATCAATGCTGTTTTAAAACCAATCGATCATAAATATCTTTATTTTGTGAGTCAAAATGATGGGACTCATATCTTTTCTGAAAGCTATGAGAAGCACTTGGAAGCTGTAAAAAAGTGGCAACTTAATGCCAAAAATCGCGAGGGCCGAAGTTGGCGAGATCATGACAGCACTGAATCAGAATGATTAATGAGATGGCACTAAAGCTTTAAGAGTTCTTCTAGCATAGTCTCGCACTAGCATGTCTTTATCATCTGAGAGTCGCTTTAATGTTTCAACGGGAGTCAGCGGATTCTTAGCCACTTCGTGACGAACAGTTATGGCAACATGACGAGTAAGGATATCGAGTATGCGCGGAGAAACATTTTTTGATTTTGCCAATTCGACAGCAACTCCAGGCTTATCTTCTTTTAGAAATTGAAACATTTTTTCTTCATCTTTGCATTCTCGAACCAAGACTAGATACTCTTCTGCGTACATCCGCTCTCCCCTCATCCAACTCTTATGACCAGTCATAGACTTTGCTTATGTTAATCATCTGAAGAAATGTTGTAAACTTTTTTGACACTTTTAGTTTTGATTCTGAATGATTTTTTGTCAGCAGATGATAGTTAATGGTAGTTTTTTCCCTTGTGTCAAAAAGAAAAATCAGTGTACAATTATTTTGTTGCGTCCCATGCGTTATTTTATAACTTGCATGACACTAGTACTGGGTTCTCAATTAAGATTAGGAAGAGAATTCACAATTCAAGGAGGAATGTGTGGAGAAAGCAAAAATGGAAAAGTTTAAGACACTACTCCTGCAGGCTAAAGTTAAAATTATCAACGGAGGAATCCTTCGTTCGAATGAAGACCTTACAGTCTCTCCAGATGACTTGTCTGATGAAGCTGATCTTGCAACAAGTGTAATCAATCAGCAGGTCACCTTTAATATGAGACAAAGAGAGCTTGGCAAGCTTAAAGCAATTGAAGATGCTTTATATAAGGTTGAGCAAGGAACTTACGGCCATTGCGAAGAGTGCGACGAAGCTATCGGTGAAAAGCGCTTAGAAAATCAGCCATGGACTACTTTATGTATCACCCACGCAGAAGAGCAAGAAAGAGAAAATCAAAAATTTATGCGAGCTGTTTAACTTAAGTCCTACGCACAACATTTTCTATATAAAAAAGCCCCTCTTCAAGAAGGGCTTTTTTATGTCTACTTTTAACAAAAATTACTCGAGCGCGAGTAGTGCCGACTTGGCTTCTTGGGACGCTCACTTTGATCAAGTGCCTTTCTCTCGTGGCTAGTTACCCGATTCTCACAAGAAAAAAGGGCCATGGAAATTAAGATAAAAAGAAAATAAAATCTAAAAAGTCCATTTTTCATGCTTATACCTCGCACTCCCCTTCCTTGAGGATTCGCCACCTTATTGGCTTACATAATAACAAAGCAATATTGGCGCCAGCCTTTTTAGTGTCATTATTTCACTGAGCATCAAAATCAAATAATTTAGCATTATCATTCAAAAAATGACCAAACTTTAAACAGGTCATCAAAGTTTTTTCGATCAGATCTTGGACAGCTAATTTAAGCAGCTAATATGACTGATTGATCTCTTGGCCTAAAGCTTGCTTTTGAATACAAGAGAACATTATTAAGCAAATAGAAATATTTGCAGATCTTATTAAGGATTATTATGAACAAGCTGACTTTCAAAAAGATTATCGTAGCTCATGTGATTGCGACTATGTCTTTTATGGCAATGTCACAATCAACTTCAACAATTACTTCAAAATCTTCCAATGGAAGATACAATGTTGAAAGAATTAGTGAAGAAAAGCCTTATTTTGATCCAAAAGAACTAACATCTTCTTATGTTAGTTGGGGTGTTAATCCAAATAATCCATCTAGTATAAATCTGCTCGATGCCTGGAAAAAATTTAAAAAGAAAAGGGATATTGTCGTTGCCGTAGTAGATACTGGAATAGACCGCGAACACCCTTTTTTAGAAAATAATATTTTTGTGGAAAATGGACAAGTCGATCCTTCAAACTTTGGAGTCGATTTTTCTAAAGATAAAAAAAGTAAGGGAATGCCCACTGATAACCATGGACATGGAACTCATGTTTCAGGGATTATTAAAAGTATTTATCCAGATGTAAAAATTCTTGCTTTAAAATATTACAACCCAAATGCTTCGGGTTTAGATAATTTAAATTCAACTGTAGAAGCCTTAAGGTATGCCGTTGATCATAACGTCGACGTTATTAATTATTCAGGTGGTGGACCTGAAGCAGCCACTGAAGAACTTCGCGTTCTAAAGGAAGCTGAAAGAAAAGGAATCCTGGTTGTAGCAGCAGCAGGTAATGAGGAATCAAATATCGATGATAAAAAGAAAGCCTATTTTCCTGCAAGTTATGGTTTAAAAAATATAATTACAGTTACGGCTCATGATGAAGACCTAAAAATATTAAACTCATCAAACTATGGCCACAACAGTGTCGACATCTTTGCTCCTGGCTATAGAATTAAATCTTCTCTACAAAATGGGCGAACTGGATACTTAACTGGCACGAGTCAAGCGACGGCCTTTGTAACAGGGGTGGCAGCTCTAATAAAAGCGGAATTTCCACAACTTTCAACTGAAAAGATTAAAGAGATAATAAAATCTTCTGCTAAAAGAGAGATAACGATGGAAGGTAAATGTGCTACAGGTGGAAGAATTGATGCAAGTTCAGCTCTTAGCTTAGCTGCTAAAATAGCAGGTGAACCAAGTGCTCTTAGACAATTAGCCAATACCAATGATCAACAAAAGACCGGAACGATTATTTACCGAATTGCAAACTAATAATAATTTTAAACCAAACGGTCACAATGCAAATTGTGACCACTGAAATGATCGTCTTCAAAATAAAATTAACTCTTAAAACACCTAAAATTCTATACTCTAAAATTACGTTCTGCCATGAGGGCTCTGCTGCAATTTGAAGACGAGCTTGATTTAAATATAAAAGCAGTTCTTGTCCAAGCAAACTATTATCATTTTCTACTAACAATGACTCTAGTAATTGGGGTTCAAAATTGTAACGCAAAAGTTCATCGATTATCTCAATGCTTTCGACATAAAATAATTTTCTCTGATTTGGCTTAACAATATCTTTGGCATTAAAAGCCGTTATTAGGTCACTAAATCGCTTAGTCAGATTGCGAATATAGCTTCTAGCACTTGCTGAATTTTTATTTTCAAACAGCGGAAAAATATGTTGCAGTTTATTTTGATTTTCAAGATAGCGTCCTTTTAGGCCGTAAAAACTTTTTGGCCCAAAGGGCTCACCTATAAGATCATACTCCAGTGATCGACCACAAGATTCACAATTTTTTTCATTGAGAAAGACTGATTGACAATATTGACAACGTTTTATCGTTTTATAAGCACTTTTTGGGACGTTGATAACATCAGGCAGTGTTTGGAAGTCGTAATTCATATCTTAAATCTTAGAAGAAAAACTCTCTCATTGGCAAATAATCTAAATATAATTAAGATCAGTTATGCAAAAACTTGATCTCAGATATTTTCAATTACTGGCAATCTCCTTTGTAGGGGGATTATTTTACGCAAGTGGATTTCCCTTCCAAAGTGGTCACTCCTTTTTTCTAGGGCCGACTATAGGTTTTGCTCTATTTTGTTTTGCTCTAAGTAAAGAAGATAAAATAAAAAAGCAATTGCTCATCGCCGTGGCTTATTCTATAGGCTTTTACCTGCTAGGTTTTTATTGGATTCCTAATACATTAAAAGAATTTGGAGGACTCCAGTTTCCTTTGAATCAAATGTTAGGACTCGTTTTCTCTCTCTTGGTTATTCCTCAAATCTATCTTTTTACCGTTGTTCAAAACCGAATTAAAAATCCTACACTCTTAGCTCTGACTTATGTATTACTAGAGGAATTTGTTCCGCAACAATTTCCCGCCCATTTGGGACACAGTTTTATCTCACTTGCCCCTCAAATACCGTTGAAGCTTGCTCCTATATTTGGAGCTCCACTTTATTCATTTCTCACGGCACTTTTGGCCTTATCACTTATTGAGCACTTAAAAGAGAAAACTGCTCCCAAACTTGCTTATAGATTTATAGCAATCATGGTT
>CANFNL010000155.1 GCA_947448205.1 Bacteriovoracaceae bacterium | reverse complement strand
CCGATTGAGTATCTTTTAAGTATTAAAAACGGGTAGCCTCAAACGGGGTCCAATACATTCCGTTGAGCAAGTCGTTGATTAAAATTAAAAATAAACGATACTTATTAAATATGGATATCATTGAGCATAATTTTAAATCAGAAACTAAAACGATCAGGTTTTTGCTAAAAGCATTCTTTTTCTTTATTCATCTCGCAATAATGACTGAGATTGTTGCAGGGCCTAAGTTTAGATTCGTGATCCGGTTGTTGTTTTTTCTTTATCTTTCTACGCCTTATTATAAAACAATAAAACATCGCTATTACACTTATTGGTCGTTTTCCTTTTTCCTCTTTATATACATATTATTTAAAATAAATGAACAATTCTTTGCACTCCATCAATCTCATATTGGTGCTCTTTATCTGATTTCATGTTTAATTTTAATTACCAAGATGTATATCTTATCTTCACCCATCTACTATCCTCGAGTGAGTTGGTGGGAGTATGATTTTCGTTACCGTGATGATTTGAAAATAACAGTTAAGGCCAATGAATTAAATTATGATGCAAGGTTAACTGATCTTAGAAGATATGCTGGCTGTGTAGCCCTCTTTGAAGAGCTAAAGCTGGGGCAAGAAATATCGATTAATGCCAAAGTTGATGATGTCACGGTCATTCTTCGTGGTCATGTTATGAGTAAAAGAAAAGATATGATTGGGCGCCCTCTGATTTATGGTTTGCAACTAAAATTTGATAGTCGGGGCAATAAAAAACGCTATATTCAGCTGGTAAAATTGTGGAAAAAAGAAAAAAATAATAAGCGAAAATTAAAATTTGCTCAATTATAGAACAAACCAATGGACGAAAAAAATATTTTACAAGATCAATTATGGTTAATGGACGAAGCTTTAATTGAAGCAGAAAAAGCTTATAGACAAGACGAAGTTCCCATAGGCGCAGTCGTTGTTGATGCTAATGGAACAATCTTATCTCGCGGCCACAACGTCAAGGAAAGCAATTATAATCCCTGTGGACACGCCGAAATTTTAGCCATCACAGAAGCTGGAAAAAAATTATCTAATTGGCGGCTGATTAATTGCTCAATTTTTGTTACACTTGAACCTTGCCCAATGTGCTTAAGTGCAATGATCCAGGCCCGCATCGGCACGCTCTATTTTGGAGCTTACGACCCCAAGGGAGGCTCTCTAAGTTTAAATTATAATTTTTATAAGGATCAAAAACTCAACCATGCTTTTTCAGTAGTAGGTGGTCTTAGACATTTTGAATGCTCAAAATTGCTATCTCGTTTTTTTCGTGAGAAAAGAGATGGCTACAAAAAGTCGTTTTAGGAGAATTGGCCGAGTGGTCGAAGGCGCTCCCTTGGAAAGGGAGTATACGCCAAAAGCGTATCGTGGGTTCGAATCCCATGTTCTCCGCCATTTTTTTCAATCAGAAAAACTTTCGGTGATATCCATACTAAAACCAGTATTTAATTATTAATTACTTATAAATTGCAAGTCTAAAGAGGTTTTGTAATCGCAGTCGAAGATAAATTTATAATGTACTGATTTAATCCCGGAGAAAGTAGTCGTGAATAGCATTAAATTATTCGAACAAAAGCAAGTAAGATCAAAGTGGATTGAAAAAGAAGGAAAATGGTATTTTTCAGTTGTCGATGTCGTTACCGTTTTAACTGAGAGTTCAAACCCACGGCGATATTGGTCAGATTTAAAGACTCAACTAGCTGAGAAAGAAGGTTTTGTTGAACTGTACGGAAAAATCGTACAGTTGAAAATGACAGCACCTGATGGGAAATTACGTGAAACTGACTGTGCTTCCACTGAGGGTATTTTGAGAATTATTCAATCAATCCCCTCGCCCAAGGCAGAACCATTTAAAAGATGGCTGGCCCAAGTCGGAAGTGAGCGATTAGATGAAATAGAAAACCCAGAAATAGCTGCCAAAAGAATGAGGGAAATCTACAAGGCCAAAGGCTATAGTGATGAGTGGATTGAAAAACGTGTTCGTGGAATTGCAGTTAGAGATGAGCTGACCAATGAGTGGAAAAAGCGAGGAGTTAAGGAGCAAGCGGAATATTCGATTTTGACCGCCGAGATAAGCAAGGCTACCTTTGGTATGACTCCATCAGAGTATAAGAATTTTAAAGAGCTTGAAAAGCCTACTGACAACCTTCGTGACCACATGACAGACTTAGAGCTGATCTTTACCATGTTGGGCGAAGCCTCAACGACAGAGATAGCAAAGAATAAGGATGCCCAAGGTTTTGTACAAAATAAGAAAGCCGCCAAAGCAGGTGGTGTGATCGCTGGGAACGCAAGAAAAGAACTAGAGGTAAAGTCAGGAAAAAGAGTTGCGACAAAAGAGAACTATAAAGCGATTACTGAATCAGAAAAGAAGAAGCTATTAAAGAAAAAATAATCGCGGTGCTTGGTCGTGCTTGGTTTCCGATAAAAATGCTATATTTAAGAATAGAAATTTTCCAGAAAAATGTTCTCCGCCATTTTTTGGCAAATATTAAATCTAACACGAACCTAATAATACAATCTAGACTTTCAATCCTTGTAGCGGTAATAAAAAAAGCTAATATTTTGAGGTAAATTCAATGAAAATTTTAATTAGCTTAATGTTGATAGTAATTTCTTTTTCTTCAGAAGCGTTCGTAAACTCTAATGAATGCCCAAATAATTTTGTCATTACTTATTATAATATTTCCCGAGGACCATTGAGTCGAAGTATCCAAGGAAATTCAGAGGTAAGGCTTGGATGGGAATCAATTAGAGAAGCTCAAAAATTTGAATTAGACTTCAAGCTAGTCACGAAAACAAGTACGGCATATTGTGAGTACGCGAATGGTAAAAATACAGCAACATTACAAAATAAAAACGGCTTTGATGAATTAGTCATTCCTTATAGCAATAATCTTTATTTCAGAACAAAGGTTTTGGCCTTTTCAGATGATTATATTGAACTAGCAGTTGATGAAGATTCCAAGAAAATATTATTTCCAGTTATTGAAATAAATTCAAATGGCGACTCCAAAGTTGTCGATGAAATCGCAATTGGTGAAGCCGATGGTGTGCGAGCTGAAGTTTTAGAATAATTTAATACTTTTTAAAGTGCTCAACCATTAAATTAAAGAGCGAATAACCATTATAAGATTTATCTTTGCTTTTGTTCTCATAAGCAGAAATTGAAATAGATTTTGCCTCAAGTGCAGCCTCTTCTAAATTAACACCCTTTAGAATCAAAGCTTCTAATTTTTTAAAATTTTCTTTTTCAATTGGAGCGAAGTTTTTATCAATATTGGCCAATACTAAAAAAGTATTTACTAAAAATGCTCTATCTGGCTTATCAGTTACTTTATCTAAAACATCCTCAAGCTTTACTCCCTGTGCCAAATCTTTCAAGAGGATTTGTCTTTGTGCATCTGAGAGGGGAAGCTTAGTACATTTTTCTTCGACCCATTTGCGCTCTTCGGGACTCACCACACCATCTAAAAAGACGATAGCAACGCAGCCTCTCCACATATTGAATTTACTTTCATTCATTGCATTCATATTGACGCTCTCATTTAAAACTACTTGTCTTAATTAAATCAAGAATCAAGCCTAGCGTCTACTAACAATTGCCCTTACTCCTTGACACTTACACCTCAGATTACTACTATGCTCTCGGTAGTTAGGGAGTGGCAAAGGTATAAGCGGCCAACTCCGCCAGGTCCGGAAGGAAGCAACGGTAACTGTCTTTGCTTTGTGCTATTTTCCTAACTGCCGCTTCATTAGTAATTTACTAATTCCACTAAATTCATTACCTTTTTATTGTAGGATTTATTTCCAAGGATTTTAATGTCGTACCAAGTATTAGCTCGGAAGTGGCGCCCTAAAACATTTCAAGAAGTCATCGGCCAAGCACATATCACTCGTGCGCTTCAAAATGCGATTATCAATAAGAAAATTGGCCATGCTTACATGTTGGTTGGAACTCGCGGTGTTGGAAAAACCTCTGTGGCCAGACTATTTGCAAAGGCAATTAGATGCGAGCAATTGAGCGCAGATGGAAACTCTTGCGGGAATTGTGCTGCCTGTTTAGATTTCGATACAGAAACTTCAATGAATGTTATCGAAATTGACGGAGCTTCGAATAACTCTGTAGATAATATTCGTGAGCTCATCTCCAACGTTCACTACCTCCCTACATTGGGCAAATATAAAGTTTATGTGATCGATGAAGTTCACATGCTTTCAACCAATGCTTTTAATGCACTCTTGAAGACCTTGGAAGAGCCACCGGCCCATGTTGTTTTTATTTTTGCAACGACTGAAGCTCAAAAGCTTTTAGGGACAGTGCTTTCTCGCTGTCAGCGTTTTGATTTTAGAAATATTAGCGTTACTGATCTAGTCGCTCACATTAAAGAGATAGCTAGAGTAGAAGGAATTAACTTTCAAAATGATCAATTGATTGCTCAAATCGCATTGCTTGGTCGTGGATCGGCACGCGATACTCTCTCGTTACTTGATCAGGTTCTCACCTCTTCCCAAAACAATATGATCACTGAAGAGAATCTGACACTCTCTCTCGGAGTGGCGGGACCTTCAATAATTAAAAACATTATTGCTTCTCTCTATGAAGGAAAGACTCAAGAACTGTCAAAAGATTATAATAAATTATTGTCGGAAAATGTTCCGGTAAAAAATATTGCAAGCAGCCTTCTCGATGAATTATTTTTAGATCTAAAAGTAAAAAAAGACTTAAGCCAAGCAGAGCTCATTTGGATCTATGAAACTATCGCCAAAGAAACTTCCTGGATATTTAATTCAATAGCACCAGAGAAAGCTTTTGAAGTATTGCTATACAAAGCAGCGCTTAGAAGAAGTTTTTTTACCAATAAAATCGCTTCTCCAACTTCAGTTGAAAAATCAGAAAAGATTATTACAGATGTCAAAACGATCGATAAAACATGGGAAGGCTTCTTAACTTTTCTCAATGCAAAATCCCCTGCCTCTGCTTCAAACTTAGAACAAGGCAATATTATTTCACCGCTACGTTTGGATAACGGAGAACTTAGTGTCGAGCTTGGATTTGGATACTCTGGTTTTGTTTTCTTTGAATACTTAAGTGATATAGAAGTTCACCAAAAAGTCGTTAACAATCTTTCAGAATATTTTGGAATTGACCAAAGCAAGATACATTTAAATCTAAAGCAACTTGAGTCGCATGAAAAATTTGTTTCAACCGCTGAGATCAAAGACCAGCTAGCGGAAATATCATTGCAGGAAAAAGTCGATAATTTCAAAAATAATCCAATGCTCAAAGAGGCAGAGAAAATGTTTAATGCCAAAGTTGATAAAGTAATAATTGAAAATAAAAAATAAAGGAGTTTTAAAT
>CANFNL010000154.1 GCA_947448205.1 Bacteriovoracaceae bacterium | reverse complement strand
ATTTTTACCATAATTGAGCATATCTTAAGTTAAGATCTCGACAAAGGCGAACGATAAACAATCATGATAAATATATTATTAGTTGAAGATAATCAGGGTTTTAGAGAATTACTTAAAGAGCTTTTTAAAGAGCGCTCTATTAAAGCTAATGTTGTTGATGCAGAAAATCCCATAGAAGCTCTGAAAAATTTTTCAAAATATGAGCAAGATTTTGATTATATAATATGCGACTATTTTCTTCCGGTTCAAAATGGTAATGACTTTTTAGAAATTGTTAAGTCACACAAACCGGGCGTCACCTGCATTCTTATGAGTGCAGATGAGAGTCTTAAGAAAAAGCAATTGCCCTATGTGGATATCTTTTTTTTTAAAGAGCAAATAAATGAACTAATAAAATACATTCAAAATCATTCCCTGCGAAATTTTTAGTACAGCTTTTGTCCCCATATTGGTATTGACAAAAATTACACTCAACGTAAAATATTTCTTTAAGTAAAGCATCTTAATCAAATACTAATTCCTAGAGAGTATCATGGGACTAATTGCTTCAGGTAACACTGACATCGGCAAAAAACGTAAAACTAATCAGGATTCATATCTTTTGAGTCTAGAGAAAAAATTATTTATTGTTGCTGATGGCATGGGCGGACATAATGGTGGTGACATCGCTTCGCAGATGGCAGTGAAAGTTTTACCGGAATATATTGCAAATAATCTCACTTTGGAGCCCACTCTTTTACTAACAGGCTCAATTAAAGAAACTAATAGATCAATAAAGAGCTATGGTGAATTAAACTCCGAATTAGTCGGGATGGGAACCACTATCGTTTCACTTTTATTTAAAGGCCAAAATATTTACATAGGAAACGTCGGAGACTCTAGGGCTTACCTGGTTAACCAAAAAACCATTTTCCAGCTTTCAAGAGATCACTCACTTGTTCAAGAAAAACTTAATTATGGAATATACAATCGCGAACAAGCAGCTCAAGATCCACAAAAAAATGTCCTCGTTCGAACAGTTGGGTTTGATGACGATGTTGAGGCGGATGTCTTTGTGTACAAAGTTAATAAAAACGATATATTTTTATGCTGTTCAGACGGACTTCATGGAAAAGTAAGTGATGAAGACATTCTCTATTTAATTAATAAATTTATTCCAGATCCTGCGCTTGCCACACAAAAAACAGCAGACCAACTGGTACAAGCTTTAATCGATCAAGCCAATGATAATGGTGGTCAAGACAACATAACGGTAATAATTGTCATAGCTCAATAATCTATTGCCATGACTCCCCTTAAAAACTACAATTTAAGCTAGGACTTTTATTTATTCTCACTGCTTTTTTTTATGAAAATTGGAGTATCTTTTGGATCGCTATTATACATTGATGATTATCCCAGAAAAAAATAAAGAAGTGAAATCTATTAAGATTCCACGCCTCGTTTTTAAAAGCTTAGTTTTTTTATTAGTCACTTTTATTATTCTTTTAGGAATACTCACTTACGACTATTGGAATGTTTTAAGCCAAGTTTACGAAAACAAGCACCTTTTAGTTGAAAACCGACAATTAAAAGAACAAGTTCAATTATTCCAAATGAAGCTCAATTCAATCACTGAAGATCTCGAGAGAATCAATGTTTTTGAGAGAAAACTTCGTGCAATAACGGGTCTTGAGGCCATTAAACCAACAACCGTAGATTCAGGAATTTCCACTTTGAAATCGATTGTACCGTCTAAACTTCAAGCTAATTCAATTGCTGAGCCAGATCGCGATTATAATCCAGAAAATAAAATATCTCTTTTTCAAGCTGTACCCAAAAAAGCGATGGATAAATTAATGCTTTTTGAAGAAGATAAAAAATATCAAGAAACAAAAAAAGTCTATGAAGAAAAAATCGCTAATTCTTTTGGACTAAGTCAAGATTTCACTTATAGCAAAGATTGGTCATTTCTCACTCGCCAAAGCTTATCGATGGCGACACTCTATGCAGAATTTGATTACAAATATGACGTGGTGGTAGGTTTTTTAAAAGAGGTTGAAGTTCATGTTCACGATCTAGATCAGCATTTGTTAGATAAAGAATCTTTTCTGCACTCGACTCCGACGTTAATGCCAGCAAATGGGCATTTAACTTCTAACTATGGTCCCCGGATGTCTCCCTATGCACGACGAATTAAAATGCACGAAGGAATAGATATTGGTGCTTCAATAGGAACTGCAATTGTCGCACCTGCTGATGGAGTTATCACTTTTTCAGGTCCAAAACCAGGCTTTGGAAATTTTGTGCAAATTGATCATGGTTATGGAGTCGAGACAATCTTTGGTCACGCTTCTACCTTATCAGTCAAAAAAGGACAAAAAGTCATCCGAGGTGATAAAATTGCAACAGTGGGAAATACAGGCTATTCGACTGGACCACATGTCCACTACGAAGTTCGAGTAAACGGCACCCCAGTAGATCCACTTTACTACGTATTAAATTAAGAATGAATAATTATAAAGAAATAAATATTTAAATGATTTTAGGAGCGATAAAACATGAACCCACTTCAATTAATTTTTGGTACAAAGTACGATCGTGATTTAAAAAAACTAAAGCCATACGTCGAACAAATAAATGCACTAGAGCCAATGATGCAAAAGCTATCTGATGAAGAGCTAAAAGCACAAACACCAAAACTTAAGGCCCTTATCGCTAAAGGATCAACTACATTAGAGCTTTTACCAGAAGCCTTTGCAACAATCAGAGAAGCCTCAAAAAGAGTCTTGGGGATGCGCCATTTTGATGTGCAGTTAATGGGAGGTATCGCTCTCTACAATGGGTCTATCGCTGAAATGAAAACAGGTGAAGGGAAAACACTAACAGCAACACTGCCTCTCTATCTCATTGCTCTTGAAGGCAAAGGTGTACATGTTGTTACAGTAAACGATTACCTCGCTAAACGTGACGCAAACGAAATGGGCGTTCTCTATGAATGGCTTGGACTCTCCACTGGATGTATTCTTTCACAAATTTCTGATGAAGAAAGACAAGTTGCCTACAGAGCAGACATTACTTATGGAACAAATAATGAATTTGCTTTTGATTATCTTAGAGACAATATGAAATTCTCACTTGAGGAATATGTCCAAAGAGATCATCATTTTTGTATTGTAGATGAAGTCGATTCAATTTTAATTGATGAAGCCAGAACTCCTCTGCTTATTTCCGGTCCAAGCGAAGGCGATCCAAGTCTTTATTACGTTGCAAACGAAATAATTCCTCAACTCAAAAAAGACACTCACTACACTATCGACGAAAAAGCTCGCACGGCGATGTTCACTGATGATGGAATTATAAAAGTTCAGGAGATGTTAAAGATTGATAATCTCTTTAATATTGAACACTCTAACCTACTACACCATTTGAACCAAGCTCTCAAGGCCCATTCTCTTTTTAAAATTGACGTGGACTATGTTAATCGCGATGGACAAATTATTATTGTTGATGAATTTACTGGACGACTAAAAGAAGGCTCTCGCTGGTCTGATGGACTTCATCAGTCAGTTGAAGCAAAAGAAGGTGTTCAGATAAAGTCTGAAAATCAAACACTGGCTTCAATTACATTTCAAAATTATTTCAAACTCTATAAAAAACTCGCTGGTATGACCGGAACGGCCGATACAGAAGCAGAAGAATTTCAAAAAATTTACAACCTAGATGTAGTTGTTATTCCGACAAATCTGCCAATGGCTCGCTTAGATGAAGCAGATATCATCTACAAAAATAAGTCTGCAAAATATAAAGCTGTTGCCGAGCTGATTCAAAAACTCCATGCCAAAGGTCAACCTGTTCTCGTTGGAACAATAGCCATTGAAACTTCAGAGCTCATTTCTGCCTACCTAAAGAAAGAAGGTATTCCACATGAAGTTTTAAATGCTAAACAACATGAGCGCGAAGCTGAAATTATTAAAAATGCAGGACAACCTGGTGCAGTAACTATTGCAACCAACATGGCAGGCCGTGGAACGGATATAAAACTTACTCCAGAGACAAAAGCCGCTGGTGGATTATATATTTTGGGAACCGAAAGACATGAGTCCCGACGTATCGATAACCAACTTCGTGGTCGATCTGGTCGTCAAGGGGATCCGGGAAACTCAAAATTCTTCTTATCCCTAGAGGATGATTTAATGAGAATATTTGGCTCAGATAAAATTTCTGGCCTAATGAATACTTTAGGGATGAAAGAAGATGAGCCCATTGAGCATAAAATGATTTCCAATGCAATTGCTAAGGCTCAAAAAAAAGTTGAAGCCCATAACTTTGATATCAGAAAACATTTACTTGAATATGACAATGTAATGAATGAGCAAAGAAGAATCATTTATAAAATTCGTCGAGATATTTTAAATGATTCTGACAATCATGGATTTGTCAGCGAAATGATTGAAGATGTAGCCGTTGAATTCCTCGATGTTTATCGACCAGAAAAAAAGGTTCCTGTAGATTCTTGGGACTGGAATGAAATGAAGGCCGGATTTAACCACGCTTTCAATACTAATTATGAGGTTACCCTTCAGGAATGTATTAAAACATACGATGGCGAAATTGAGCGCTATTTTGCAGAAATTGCAAAAAATGTACTTCAGAAAAAATTTGCTGAGTATGAGGCTGAACAAGTAAAATACGCACTTAGAGAAATCTTATTATCTGCCTTTGACCAGCATTGGAAAGATCATCTTTTACAAATGGATCATGTTAAAGAAGGGATAAACCTACGCGCTTATGCCCAAAAGGATCCACTTACAGAATATAAAAAAGAATCGTTCGCTTTATTTGAAACAATGAAAGGACAAGTTAAAAAATCAATCGTTACTAACCTCTTTACAGTAAGGCTTTATACAAGAGAAGAGATTGAACAATTACAAAAAAAACATCAAGAAGAGCTAGAGGCTCAACTTGATGCTCACAAAAAATTACTTGAGGCAGAAACATTAAAAGAAGAAGCAAAAGCGATAAAAAGAGGTAATCCAAAAGTTGGAAGAAACGATGCCTGCCCATGTGGTTCGGGTAAAAAATATAAACAATGTCACGGAGTGGATGCTTAATGGCAAACAATGGCCAAAATAATGACGATGATCGCTCACGAGTTGATTTAACTCGAATTGAAGATCTCTCTGAGTTTGAGCACGTTGAAGATGCTGATCTTGAATTAAAATTTAACGATTTTAATTCATTGCCTGTAGAAAATGAAGGATTGCTTCCAGATCTGCCAGATTTGGAAGCAAGCCTTCCTGAAATTCCTGATAATGTAACAGAAGAGTTCCCTGAATTACAAAATGAGACTTCAGATCCCTTTTCTGATTATTTTGAAAATAATGATGAGACTAACGTTGATTTTGGCGAAAATTTTGATTT
>CANFNL010000153.1 GCA_947448205.1 Bacteriovoracaceae bacterium | reverse complement strand
CAAAAATCTGAAGACATCAGTCACGTGATCGAAATTCAAATCGATGAATTAACAAATTAAAATAGATTATCAAATTGGCCACAACTAATATGCCCTTTCGTAAATCTTTAAACTTTCTTAGGCTCTCTTAAATCTTTTCGTAAAATTTTCCCCACATTGGTTTTAGGAAGTTCAGTTCTAAATTCTACATATTTGGGAATTTTATAATTTGTGAAATTTTCTCGGCAAAAGCTTATAATTTCTTCAGCTGTAAGTGTTTGGTCTTTTTTAACAATAAATAACTTAATCGCCTCAGAGGTTTTCTCATCTGGCACTCCTATGGCAGCTACTTCAAAAACTTTTGGATGTTGAGAGACAACATCCTCAATTTCATTGGGATAAACATTAAACCCTGAAACGAGAATCATATCTTTTTTTCGATCGACAATTTTTATATAACCCTCTTCAGTCATTATACCAATATCACCGCTTTTAAAAAAACCATCTTTAGTCATAACCTTAGCCGTCTCATCATCACGCTTCCAATAACCCGGCATAACCTGAGGCCCTTTAATACAAATTTCTCCAGCAACTCCAAGTGGTACCGTCACTTCGTCATCATCTTTAATTTCGACTTGAGTTGAAGAAATAGGGAGGCCAATAAAGCCATTGTAATTTTTTAAATTCATCGGATTAATACAAGCAGCGGGAGAAGTTTCTGTGAGACCATAGGCTTCTATTAAAACCTTTCCAGTCACTTCTTTCCAGTTATCGGCAACTGCTTTTTGTACCGCCATTCCTCCACCAAGAGTCAACTTGAGTGAAGAAAAATCAACTGTTTTAAATTCTGGGTTGTGTAAGAGCCCATTAAAGAGCGTATTAACGCCTGTGAAAGCTGTGAACTTCCATTTTTTTAATTCTTTAATAAAGCCGGGAATGTCTCGAGGATTTGTAATCAGTATATTAAGTGCTCCAATTGATCCGAAAACAAAGCAGTTCGCTGTGAGTGAAAAAATATGATAGAGCGGAAGTGGAGTAATTATTATTTCTCCCCCCTTGTTTACAACTGGAGAAATCCAGGCGCGAGCCTGTGAAATATTTGCGATAATATTTCCTTGGGTCAGTATCGCTCCTTTGGCAACCCCAGTTGTTCCACCAGTGTACTGAAGGAAGGCAATATCCTTTTTACTCAGAGTTGGTTTTTTAAACTTAGCTTCATCTCCAGCATTTAAAGC
The DNA here is from genome assembly GCA_947448205.1 of Bacteriovoracaceae bacterium. Lineage (GTDB taxonomy): Bacteria > Bdellovibrionota > Bacteriovoracia > Bacteriovoracales > Bacteriovoracaceae > Bacteriovorax. The sequence goes on along the minus strand of CANFNL010000153.1, from coordinate 4,193 downwards.
TGAGAGAAAGTGAGTGCTGTTGTCAATTTTCCAAGCGGGAACCATTTTTTTAATTTTTCTAATCACAAAATTTACGATTACTGATTTTGGAAAACCTAGCATATCGCCAATTGATGTAACCATGACATGCTTAACATCAGTGTGTGAGATTGCATGCTCTAATACGTGACAAGCATTTTCAAAAATAACTATTGCGACAGCCCCTGAATCCTTGAGCTGATGCTCGAGTTCACGAGCTGTGTAGAGAGGATTAACATTAACAGCAACCATTCCGGCCCGAAGTACACCGAACAAAGCAATGGGATACTGAAGTATATTTGGCATCATTAGGGCGACACGGTCCCCTTTTTTAAGTCCTAAATCATTTTGTAAATAACTGGCAAACCTTCGGCTTTCCAGTTCAATTTCTCCATATGAGAGGGTTTTTCCCATGCAATGGTAAGCCGGTTTATCACTAAAATTTGTAAAGCACTCTTCTAGGATTTGTGGAATAGAATCATACTTTTCCATTTGATCCTCAATAGTTGAAGGTACTCCTGGCTGGTAATTTTTGATCCAAATTTTATCCATAAATCATCCTTAAATAAGTGTATTGCTAAATAATAATGGAGCTTTGATCTTAACGCAAAGAGCTACCATAATATTTATCTAAATTTATATTTGGAACTAACACTGACCTGTGTTATATCTTAAATCTAATAGTTACTGGTCCTAAGCGTTTACCCACTTTTGACCTTTTTTTGGAGTTTTTTTTATGGCTACTAAGTTGTACGTTGGAAACCTTCCTTATTCAGCTACTGAAGACGGATTAAAGAATCATTTTGCATCAGCTGGATCAGTTGCATCAGTGAAAATCATCATTGATCGTGAAACTGGAAGAAGCAAAGGTTTCGGTTTCGTAGAAATGGAATCTGATGATGGAGCACAATCTGCTGTATCTCAATTGGATGGTCAAGAGTACGAAGGACGTTCTCTAAGAGTATCTGAAGCTAAACCACAACCAGAGAGAGAATCTCGCGGCGGTGGATTCGGTGGTGGAAGATCAGGTGGCGGCTTCGGCGGCGGTGGAAACCGTGGCGGTGGAGATCGTGGCGGACGCGGCGGCGGCGGCGGAAGATACTAATCTTTAAGCTTACACAAAATATAAAAAGCGGCTCCTCCGGGAGCCGTTTTTATTGGTGCCATCACCCCAATGGTGTCGCAGGTGCAAATGAACAAACCACTCATCACCAAAACTGATTACTATATTAATGCCAATGGGGACCTTGTCTTCACAGAATCCTATCATCTCAATCGAGGTTACTGCTGTCAAAGTGGTTGTACTCATTGCCCTTACAACTATAAAAATAAAATCGATCCAAATATTCCTGCAGAATTTAATAACAACTGGTCTACTTCTGACGAAGAAGAATAATGGAAAGATGGAAAGGATTCGTTTAGGTTTGCCTAGACGTCGAAGAAGGTTACTATTCCGGTTGAGAGCGAGTGGTAGGCGGGAATAATTTTTAGTTCTCCGTTGCTGATTTTAGGGCTTAGTATGGGGCCTACAGTTCTTAGTTGATGAGAGACTTTTCGTGCATTGGCTACAATTGAATTATATAGATGGTCACCGGCCATGGGCTTGCACTCTTCAATGACAGGCATAATTTGCCAAGAAATTCCTTTAACGTTGGGATGCAGATCTGGATTCATGCATGCGCGGAAAGCTCCGCAATTTTCATGACCCATAACTATGATTAAAGGCACACCCAAAACTTCAACTGCGAACTCTAAGCTGCCAATAACAGCATCTGATAATACAGTGCCAGCAATTCGACAGGTAAAAAGATCACCAATTCCCACGTCGAAGACCAACTCTGGTACGACTCGCGAATCAGCACAACTTAAAATACCTGCAAAAGGATATTGTTGAAGATATTGTGCAAAAAGAGTTTCTCTGCCTCTTTCAGGATGAGTCGTTTCACCAGATGCAAAATCCTTATTTCCTTTTACTAGAAGCTCGAGGGCTTCCTTCCAGGTTGTTGCTTTGCACTTTCCTTGTGCTGTGAATTTTGTCTCTACCATCTGAGGATTCCTTAATAAAATTTTCTTTCTGCAAGCGAGTCATCTTTTTTATCGCTGACTCTTGTACCGATGCTTCACTTCTATTTCTAAAGGCTTCAACATATACAATTTTTTTAGGCTTATCACTACGAAAAAACTTTGCGCCCCCAGCTTTTTCTCCAGAATGTTCCAGAAAACGACGATTTGTATCGGTTGAAATACCAGTATAGAGGCGATCTTTTTCAGTAAGAATTATATAAACGTACCAAAATTTTTCTTCCATTTAAACTTCGAGCCCAATATAGGAAAAAGTACTGACATCAAAAAGTCCTCTGTCGGTAAGCTTTAATTTTGGTATAACTGGTAAGGCGAGAAATGCCATTTGGATAAAGGGCTCATCAAGGGTGATGCCCAGTTTGTGATATTCTATTTTTAATTTTTTTATTTCTTCAAAAATTTCTTCCCCACTTTTCAAACTCAAGAGTCCGGCAAGTGGCAATTCTAACATAGCCTTGACTTCAACTCCATCCACCACGCATAAGCCACCGCCGGATTTAATAAGGGCATTAGCAGCCGTCACAATTTCAGGAAGGCTGCAACCAACCACCATTAAATTATGTGAGTCGTGAGCGACACTAGCAGCAACAGCTCCTTTTTTTAAGCCCATTCCTTTTACTAATCCCAGGGCCGGTTTTAATTGGCTGCCGTAGCGTTCGATATTGACCATAAAAAGAATATCATCTTGATCAAATTTTTTGCCATCGAAATAAGATGTAATATGGTTGGTGATAATTTCATCTTTAACAATTTCGATTACGTTATAGTGAGCAGGTTTTAATTGATAATCAAAATCAGAAACTGTAAGCGGATTTCTCTTAATCGTATTTTCCAGTGGGGGGCTTGAATGATTCATTTTATCTTTGAGATTTTTATCTAAATTTAAATTCTTAATATTAACTCCAGCAATAAAAACTTCGGCAATATCAACCTGCTCCAAGCTCTTAAGTAAAATAATATCGGCTTGCTTGCCAGGTGCAACCAAGCCCAAGCGCTTTAAGCCAAAGTGGCGAGCTGCCGAATATGAAGATAGTCGATAGGCAACGTGAATTGGCATTTTAAGTTCATGAATCATTTTTTTGATCATGTAATTAATATGACCTTCTTTTAATATTTCGTATGGGTTTCGATCATCGGTGCAAAGAAAACATTGAGTTGAATTAAATTCAGTAACCAAAGGAGCCAGCGTTTTTAAATTTTTAGCGACAGAGCCCTCTCGGATAATGAGTGCCATACCTTTTTGTAATTTTTCACTACCTTCTTCACTAGTTACTGTTTCATGACAGTTTTGAATACCGGCTGCAATATAGGCATTCAAAGCTTTTCCACGAAGCATTGGGCAATGCCCATCGAGATTCATATCTGAGTACTCTTCAATTTTATCCAGCACGTTCTCATTGCCATTAATGACGCCTGGGAAATTCATCATCTCTGCTAAGCCTAATACATTGGGATGGGATTTATACTGCTTCATTTCTGTAAGTGTAAACTCTCCTCCATTGCTCTCAAAGCCAGGAATTGCCGGAACACATGACGAGGTTTGCACGAATAAATTTTGCTGCATTAACTCTGAACAACGAAGAAACCAAGAATAACCGCGATCTCCCATCACATTGGTTATTTCATGGGGATCGCAGATGGCAGTCGTCGTGCCTAATGGCAGAGTCATCTTTTCAAATTCAAAAGGATTCATCATGGAAGATTCAATGTGCAAATGTCCATCGATAAACCCAGGAACTGCGATTAATCCCTTGCCATCTATTGTCTCCAAGGCAGAAGCAGCAGCGTACTCCAAGCCTATTCCAGCAATAGTCTTTCCCGATAAAACGATGGCAGAATCTACAACTTCACCATTTATTAAATCTAATATTTTTATATTTTTAAACAAGACATCGGCTTTTTCATCTCCGCGGGCAACTGCTAATACTTTTTTTAGTTCAGATCGAGTGAGGGACTGTGTTCGCTTTTGAGCCATTGCCATAAAAATCCTAAGTTTAATTTAATTGATTAATCAAATCGTCAAATAATGGTCTAGCTGCCATGCCTTGTTGGTAGTCGCCATTAAACATAAAAACAAAAACAAGTGGTGAATT
>CANFNL010000152.1 GCA_947448205.1 Bacteriovoracaceae bacterium | reverse complement strand
GGCAAAGGGGCTGCCATTGGAGCTATCTTAGGCGGAAGTATTGGTGGTTACGTTGGCCATCGCATGGATAATCAAGCAAAAGAGTTAGAAAAAATAGCTGAAACTAAAAGAACAGAGCAAGGACTTGTTACTAAATTAAAAAGCGATATTCTTTTTGACTCTGGCAAATCTGACTTGAAAGTTGGTGCTGTCGATAACCTCAAAGAGATGGCCAATATCATGAAAAAATACCCTGAAAATGTGCTTACAATAAAAGGCTATACTGACAATACCGGAAAGGCTGAAAAAAATGATGTACTTTCAGCTAAAAGAGCAATCGCTGTTAAGCAACAACTTGTAGCAGCAGGACTTCCTGAATCGGTCATTTCCACAAAAGGTATGGGGCCAAGTAACCCAATCGCTGATAACAGCAGCCTGGATGGAAGAAAACAAAATCGTCGTGTCGAGATTGAAATCGCAGTTGATGAATCAAAAGTTCCAAAAGAACAACGAAAATAATTAAAAAAATATTTTTTGATATACATAATAATTTTCGATTACTTTTGATGATTTTCTATATTTAAAAATCTCTCTTTTTGAATGATACAAATTCTTGAATCTGACAAAAAGAGAGGTTACTTATTCGCTACTCAATATTTTTGCTATTACTTTTTCTTAACTCTGCTCTCCTGGCTAGAGATTTTAACAAAAATGATTCTCTACTATTTATTGAAAATGAACGTAACTCAATTGCGATCTTTCAAAATGTAGCTGAAGCCATTGTAAATGTTTCAAACTTAGTAAAAATACAAAATATTTTAACTCTCAGTGAAACTGAAATTGAATCTGGTGTCGGATCAGGATTTATCTGGGATAAAGAAGGTCATATTGTAACAAATTTTCATGTTGTTGATGGAGGTACATCATTTTTAATAGCTTTCAAAGATGATAAGAAGCAATACCGGGCTCAACTCATTGGAGCTGATCCTATCAAGGATATAGCTGTTTTAAAACTAGAAGAAAAGCGCACTCTTTTTAAACCTGTTATTCTGGGTGAATCAGATTCATTATTAGTTGGTCAAAAAGCCCTAGCTATTGGTTGTCCTTTGGGATTAAATCACACCCTCACCACGGGAACAATTTCTGCTTTAGATAGAAAAATTAAGGGCTATGGTGGTATTTCAATTACAGGCATGATTCAAACCGATGCTTCAATTAATCCAGGAAATTCAGGTGGAGCCTTACTTGATTCTCGAGGAAAACTTATCGGCATTAACACAATTCTTTATAACGCTTCTGGTGCCCAATCCAGTGCAGGTTTGGGCTTTGCTATTCCAGTAGATACTGTGAAAAGCATTGTTCCTCAGCTAATCAAATATGGAAAAGTTATTAGGCCTGGGTTAGGAATGGTTTTTCTAGAAGATTTTTTTGCAACTCGCTTAGGTCTGCTTGATGGAGTAATGATAAAATATATTGATCCAAATGGACCTGCTTCCAAAGAAGAGTTGCAGGGAATTTCACGTAATATTTGGGGCCAATACACCTTTGGTGATATCATTACAAACATAAACGGAATACCTGTGAAAAACAATGACGATCTCTTTAGTGCTATTGAAAAATATAAAATTGGAGACAAGGTCAAAATAACATATCTTCGCGAGAACAAAGAAAAAACCGTTACAATTACTCTTGTGCAAATGTAGAAAAATCTACAGATATTTTATCTCATTCATTTTATTTTTATATTTTTTATTATTTATCACCCATGACATCTTAACCATATTAATGTCGCTCTTCTGCTTAGATAAGTAGAGATAACCACCGACAAATTTTATAACCTAAATAAGGAGGTTTTTATGAGTTTAGTACCATGGAAAGCATCAGCACCTACACCATTTTTCAAAAGTCGCGTGGGAGACGAACTCGCATCATTTCAACGAGAAATGAATTCTCTAATGAATAGTTTTTTCACCCGTGGTGATTTGAGTCTTCCTAATTCCTTTGAAGCTAGCTACTATCCTTCAATTGATTTAAAAGAAAAAGACAATAAATATCTTCTTGATGCAGATGTGCCGGGAATGGTTGAGTCGGATTTGGAAATGAATTTCCATAATAATATCCTCACAATTAAAGGGGAGAAAAAAAGTGAGAAAGAAACAAAAGACATAGACTATGTTTGCGTTGAGCGCTCTATGGGTTCTTTTCGACGAGATATAGCCTTTGATGAAGAAGTTGATCAAGACAGCATTAAAGCCGATCTAAAAGATGGTGTTTTACATGTTGAACTGCAGAAAAAAGAAAAAAGTAAAACTGCTACTAAGAAAATTGCGATTAAGCATTAGAGATTTGAATACGAGGGGGGTGGACTCCCTCGTATTTTACTCAGCAATGCTACTTATAATTTTTAAAATTTCTTTTGCGGCCAATTCTCCCCACTGTGCTGCTAAATTGGGAGGATAATGTATGCCTTCTTTACTCTCCACTGGAAATTTAGTTAATTTCAAATTATCAATGTAGTAACAATTATTTTGGCTAGCTAAATTTGTAAGTAATTCATTGGTCTCTTGAAGCTTTGCTTTAGTCACAATTTTAGAAAGAGCATCTGGAGGTCCCAACCAAATGCAACGACTATCATTTTCTTTAATCATTTTCATCATTGTGACAATACTTGAAGAATAATTCTTTGGTTTTTCTCCGGCAGCTATATTCGTTCCAAGTTGAATAATTGTAATTTCTGGGTGATAAATAGCAAGCTCGTCACTTAATCTAGGAACGAGATGTTCTTTGGTGCGAGTCTCATTGTCCCCATCTTTTTTCCAGAAACCACAAATGGTTTTTTCAAATTTATTATTTCCAAGCCAAGTAAGTGGAGTAGAGCCACAACTAGCTTCCATAATGACATGATCAGAAACACTCGACAAATTTTTATCAATTGTCGCTCCAAACCTACCATCGCTGTGAGAGTCACCTAAATACAAAATAGTTTTGCTATTGGCAGCTAAGATCACTTGAGAATAGAGAGTTGCGAGGCAAATTATAAGTTTTTTCATAAATAGGGCTTACCATAATTAATCACCATCGTTTAAGGGCATGAAAAAAATACATCCTAATTTGTGTTAATTACTGTAGAGGACAATAAACTATTTAGATTTGGATTGTGATCAACTTACTCTTAACTTCCTTCTATGACATTTTCTAAATCTCTAACCGCAATTCGCAGAACTTCTGTCTGGTCTGTAAGTTCTTTAGAATAACTATATAATTGCTGAGAAAGAGATGAATTTAGCTGTGTTGCTTGATCGAGTTGATGTAGTGCTTGGGCCACTTGAGCTGCGCCTTTGGCTTGCTCGTCACTTGCTACTGAAATTTCTGTAATATTATTATCTACAATTTTTATATCTCCATCGATGACAAATAAGATTTTTGAAGTATCACTTGCAACCTGAAGACCAGCGCGAACAACAAGATTTCCTTTACTTAAAATATCATCAACCCCTCTTTGAGTCTCATCGATTACTGTTTTAACTTTTAGTATAGATTCATCGAGCATAGAGGAAATTTCCGTTGCAGCTTTTCCACTCATTTGCGCAAGATTACCAACCTCTTCAGCAACAACTGCAAATCCTTTTCCCTGTTCTCCAGCGCGAGCCGCTTCAACTGAAGCATTGAAAGATAAAAGTTTCGTTTGGAATACAATATCATTTATGACTTTTGTTTTTTGGCCAATATCATTTATAAGATTTACAATCTCGCTGATTTTGGCGTTCCCCTTTTGAACTTCTCCCATTATAGATTTATTATTTTCTTCAATTTCATTTACTGATTTCATTAAATTTTCTGAAGTTTCCCGACCTTTTTGAGCATTGGTCGTACTGGTTCGAGACAATCGACTAGAATCCAATGCTGACTCTGCTGTCTTTTTTATCATAGTAGTCATCTCTTCCATTGAAGCAGATGTCTCTTGAATTGCCGACGCTTGCTCGTTGGTGGATTCAGATAAGCTACCCGCTGCGTTTGCAACTTTATTTGAGTTTTCTACAATTTGTTCAAAAGATTTAGCCAACTCAATTCTTACATGAGTTAGAGTATTGCTGATCTTTGTCGCTAGTATAAATCCTAAAGCAAGAGAAAATATGGTAACTAAAAAAGTCCCAACTATTGAGTGAGTAATTCCACTTTCATAAGTTTCATTGAATAATTTATCAGAAGCAAAGGATTCAACTCGAAGCTCTTTATAAAATTCTTTTATAGGCTTAAGAGTTTCATCTCTAAGACCATCAATTTTACCGTCAAGCTCTCTAATTTTTGGAGTTAAATTTTCATTAGTTTCAAGCTCAGGAAGCATTTCTTTTTCAAAAGTACCAATATAACTTCTATATTTAACTCCAAATTCTTGGGCCCACTTTTTCTCTTTTGGAGTCTCGGCTATTTTGTCAAATTCACTAATTCCAACTTCCATTTTCTTTTTTAATTCTTCTAAATCTTTTTTCGTTTGCATGAGCTCGTGATTAATTTCTCCATCGGCAGCCACGGCATAGACCTGAGCAACTTCAGTGATAATTTTAGAAATGGTATCAGCTGACTTGAAGCGTTCTGCTTCAGCATTCTGAAGCCTTCCGAGTTCAAACTGTGAATTAATAAGTAAGCCCAACACCATTACAAACAAAAAGATCAATAATAAAAAACTTACCAATATTTTCTTTTTAAAGCTCATTGACTGTAACTTCATTTCACTATGCTCCGAATATTTTATTGTTTTAATTATCGGATTAATTAATTATAATTAAAGAGATTTCTTACATTTACATGACAAATCTCAACTTTAAGCAAAAGCTTATGTTGAGCGTTCGTAAAAAAACAAATAGGTCAACTAATGAGTCACTTCAATCAAGTCGCAAATTCTTGGGATACACCGGAAAAAATTAAATTAAATCAGTATTACGCAAAAGAAATATCTAAAGCTCTTCCTTTAGCTAATCCACTAAAGATTTTAGAAGTGGGCTGTGGAACAGGACTTCTCGGGTCACAGTTTGTCAAAGATCAAAACTCGCTTCTAGGTATTGATACTTCCGTTGGAATGCTCGAAGTTTTTAATCAGAAATTTAAAGATAATAAAAATGTTTCCTCTCTCATTTTAAATCTTGAAGAAAATGATCTCGATGCTAATGCCCAATTTGATCTTATCGTATCATCAATGGCCTTTCATCATTTAAAAAATCCAGAAGCAATGATTTCCAAATTAAAGACTATGTTATCTCCTAATGGATTAATTGCTATTATTGACCTCGATCTTGAGGATGGAAGTTTTCATCCCGATCCAAAAAATATGGGCGTTTTCCATTTTGGTTTTTCTCAATCTACGACTAAAGATTGGGCCAATAAATGTAAATTTAGAAAATTTGAAAGAAAAGAAATTCACATTGTTAAAAAAGAAAGCGGAGATTTTTCACTATTTCTGGCGCTTTTCTTTAAATAGTAAATTATGAATAATCATCATATTCAAAATAAATTATTT
>CANFNL010000151.1 GCA_947448205.1 Bacteriovoracaceae bacterium | reverse complement strand
CAAAAATAATCTGCATATAGATATTTGTAAATTTTATGTTGAGATGAAAAAATAAGAAAAAAGCATTTAGCACCAAACCAAGCTGAAAAGAAAAGTCCTAAAAAGAGCTTAAAGAGTTTACTCTCGTCTTCGTTATATTTTATAAATAAGTATTGAGTTAAATAATAACCAAGTCCCCAAGCAAGCCCCATAAATAAAGGGTATGAAAAAAGAGTAAAGTAAGTTGTGTTAAATAGAACTGGTAGCATTTTCTTCTTTCTTTTTACTCAAGATGACAATATCAACTATCAAAATAATAGCAGCGATTGTTATAGAACTATCAGCAACATTGAAAGCAGCAAAATGATGAGTGCCTATAAAAAAATCAAAAAAGTCGACTACGTAATTCATAGAAAATCTATCGATCAAATTTCCTACTGCTCCTGAAAAAATTAGACTGTAGGCAAGGCAGTGTAAAAAATTTTTATTCCTCGTACTCCAAACCAAGTAAATCAACCAAAAACAAGCAATTACTGGGAGTGCAAAAAACAAGGGCGTCCTTATATAATCTGGTGCATAGGCAAGCATCCCAAAAGCTGCTCCTGGGTTTCGAACATATGTTAAATTGAAAAAATTAGAAATGACTGGAATTGATTCACCCAGGTAAAACCGTTGTTGAACTATTCCTTTTGTGATTTGATCCACAATGATAATTGTGGCAATCATGACACTCATTTTAAAAAATCTATTCATAAATTTTAACCATTAACATAATCTTTTGCATGTATTTCATATTTTTCTATTTTTCGAAGTAACGTCTTCTTTGGAATATTTGCTTTTAATGCCGTTTGATTTATTTTGCCTCGGTTTTGTTTTAAAGCCCATACAATAAATTCTTTTTCAAAAAGATCCTTGGCAACCTGAAAGTCCATAACCATTTCTTTAGAGTTCAAAATATTATTAAATGAAAAGCCATCAACAGCGCGAACATCTTCATCACTTTTCATATCGAATATAGAGTCTTGAATACCTTCTACATCAATCATTAATTCTGAATTTTCATCTGGCTCTGGAACCTTCGTAGCAGAAGTTAGCTTCAGGCTTGAAGGCAATGAAGGTGCTTGGATAATATCCGAGGACTCAATAATAAAGGCATGCTCAATTACATTTCTAAGTTCGCGAATATTACCTGGCCAAGAGAAATTGACTAAAAGATTTTTAGCTTCATCATTGACTCCTTTAATATTTAAGCCATGAACATTATTAAAATATTTTATGTAATATTCAACCAGGTGGGGAATATCACTTTTTCTATCACGCAGTGGGGGCAAATAAACAGGCAAGACGTTGAGTCGATAAAATAAATCTTCTCGAAAGCTTCCATCCTTGATCATTTGCTCGAATGGCTTATGAGAAGCTGCAATCACTCTAACATCAACCTTTATTTCTCTGTTGGAGCCAATTGGTGTGAATGCTTTTTCTTGGAGGACTCGAAGTAGCTTTACTTGCATAGTAGGACTAACATCTCCTATTTCATCTAGAAAAAGTGTGCCTCCGTCGGCGTATTGAAATTTTCCAAGCTTTCTTTCATTTGCACCTGTAAAGGCTCCCTTCTCATGACCAAACAATTCAGATTCAATTAAATTCTCAGGAACTGCAGCAAGGTTTATTGTGACGAATTTTGAATCTTTTCTTGGTCCATTGTAATGAATTGCTCTGGCCACAAGCTCCTTTCCAGTACCTGACTCACCTCTTATTAAAACAGGGGTGTTAACTTTTGCAAGCTTATCAATAACGCTAAAAACCTTTTGCATGACATGCGATTCACCAACGAACTGATCATCGCCACCGAGAGAAAGTCTTGGAGAGGAAAAAAGTGAAGTTTCAACAAGGGATCTGGCTTTTAATGCTCTTTTTATTAGCGCTACCAGGTTTTCAGAAGAGATCGGCTTTTCTAAATAATTATAAGCCCCCTCTTTAACAACTTTTACGGCATCAGAAACATTGGAATAAGCCGTTAATATAATTACAATAACAGAAGGATCAACCTTTTTTATTTCTGTTAATGCTGATATGCCATCCATCTCTGGCATATTGACATCCATAACAACCAAGTCATATTTTTCTTTATAGACGGCATGTAGGGCCTCTTTTCCATTGTTGGCGATATCAACAGAAAAATTATGATAGAGGAGCGCTTCCTTGACTGAATTTTGTAAAACTTTATCATCATCTACGACAAGCACTCGATGCATATTTATTCTCCTAGCAATATTGCTAATCACATTTTCTAGTTTTATTTTACTACTATAGGTTCACTAATTTCACTAAGAATTTTGTTTCTTTGCCAACCATCGACTCCACAGAGATTGAGCCACCGTGCAATTCAACAAAATATTTTACCAGATATAGTCCTAGCCCAGTTCCTTTTATTGAATGATTGGCATCTGTCTTTATCCGATAAAATTTCTCAAAAATATTTGAAAGCTCATCCGGCGATATCCCTGGACCATTATCAATGATTTGAATATAGACCCACTTATCATCATCCCATGTTTTTACTTCTACATTTGAGCCCGAGTTAGAATATTTTATAGCATTTTCCACAAGATTTGAAATCACTCTAGTGATAAGTGTGACATCTATTTGAATTGGATAGAGTGGGGCTAAATCTTTTTTAATGATTATGTCTTTTTGCGAAGAACTAAAACTTAAGTCCTTAACTACTATATCAACCAAACTGTTTATATCTTTTGAAACCTTGTTTAAACCAAAATTTCTCGATTCAATTTTGGTTAAATCTAAAATACTAGAAATAAACTTATTAAGCTCTTTGGTTGAATCAATTATTAGTAGAGATTTTTCCCGAATTTCCGGTATGTTTAAATTTTTATGATAAAGATTATCCGCAACACCTGCAATTTTAGCGACGGGAGTTTTTAAATCATGGCTCATAAGTGAGAGAAAGTTTTGCTTTAATTTTTCAACTTTCTTTAAAATCTTAGCTTCTTCTTGAATAGCAAAGCGGCGCTGATATTCGCCAATGGCCCTAAATGGAATCCAAATATAATAGACGACAAAAACAGTTACAACTAAATGTGCAGTATAAAGCCAAAACCCCATCAAGACAAAAACTAGATAAGAAATTATTAAAATCGAAATTAGCATCAATATCGCTATGATCAACCCATCTTTGGGCTTTAATCTTGAAATAATTATTGAAAGTATTATGCCTAGAATAAATGCAATTATATTTGAAACCATTCTGGGGATCATTTTAATTGTCTTGTTCTGAATAAAAGCATCAATGATTTCCGCATGAATAACTAACTTTGGTGCTTTATACTCCTCTTGATTGAAGGGAGTTAGATAAAAATTGTCTCTTTGAGTGATGTAATTTGGACCTATTAGTACTATTTTATCTTTAAATATTTCTGGTGAAAAATTTCCAACCAATACGCGGTGAAAAGGAATCGTTTTGTATTTGAATTCACTGTATATAGGTGAGCTAGAATATCTAAACAAAACTAAATTTGCATCTGCCTCCTCATTGTAATAAGCACCAAGTACATCGGGTATATTTATCATACTCTTGCTCTTCATTGCTCGGTATTGATTTGCCGTCAATAGGTGCAAAGACTCTTCACCAGAAACATTAAAAATGGCCCTTCTAACGACATCATCTTTGGCGAAAGTATTATTATCAACATTTATTTGGGCCAAGGAATAGTTGAAGTCTCTTAAACCTTCTGGAGGTAAAACCTCCCCCACCCTTTCATCAAGCTCTGTAGCAAAGCTTATTTTCCCCCCCGAAGCATCGAAGGTTTTTAAATTTTTTTTAAAATCATTAAAGTAATTCTGACTGTCGGTGGTAAATTCGGGCATATGGACAAAATAATTAATTATCTTTGGTTTCGACGATAGTAATTTTTCTAAAAAGCGAGAATGAGTCGCATAGGTATAAGGATATGTATCTCCAAGATAATCATCACTATCTTCATCCATAGTTACAATTACAATTTCACTATTTGGCTTTATACCAAAATCTAGTCTTGCTTTGAGGTCATAAAAAATAGATTCCAATGAAGCTAAAGGGTATTGAAAAAGGATAGTGATAAATATCAAAGTAAAAAATAGTGGATAGTAATCAGAGATATCAATCTTAATTTTCTTAATCTTCATTTGAGGGCTTTTACTCTCTCTTCAACACTTAATTCTTCTATTAGTAAATATCTTATCGCATCCCCAGTTAGATTGCTGACATGATTTAAATCATTCATCAACATCCCACCAATACTTTTCTCGTTACACACTGGCATCTGGCTTACTTTGAAAAGAGCTGATATATAATCATTTTTCAACCCCCTCAAATTCCCTACTTCTTGGTCAAATAAATAAATATCTTTAGTTCCATACACTTTTGATTTTAAGAAATAAGCTGGATAGAGGAAAATATTAATAATTTCCACCGCCGGTTCGTAAGAAACTATCGAGATTAAAAGAAATACTGGCGAGTATAAAATAAAAAAGATGAGGCTTGATATCGTCCGATGCTTTGCTTCATTTCCCTTTAGCTTCAGTAGTGAAGCATATATTAAACTATTTAATTCATTTCTAGTGAGTGACTTGTAAACATTACGACCTATTATGAGGGTCGGTTTTCCGAAATAGCTATTAGTATAATAGAGATTATTAACAAAAATATTTGACCAGTAAATTTTCACATAATCGATTTCCATGTGACAGCAAAAATTCTTAACTTGATTAATTAATAACTCATCATCTGTCACGTATCGAGCTTTAGCGTTGATGAGAATAATTTTTTCTCCCCATATCGCAAATACCGACAATAAAACAAGTGCTATGAACATGCCTATTGGCAATCCCCAGTGAAGATTAAAGAGCAACCCCATTAGCCCAAAGGATAAAATAAATATAAAAAAAATAAGTAGAAGATATTTCAAACGATAAATAAAAAATCCTCCGAGATCCTCATAGGGATTGTCATTATTACACTGGTATCCTTAAATTATAGACATAAATCCCTTCCAGAGCTATAAGACATTCAACGCTTTTTTGAGAGATCGAGATTTGTGCCACAACTATAAAACATTGAAACCAAAGAGGTTTCCACAGTGCGGCTCTCATGTTTCTTGAATTTGTGATAACAATGACTTGTTTTAATACTTACGGGGGAGTCTGAATATGAAATTTGAACGTCTGCTTTTTGGAACTGCCGGTGTACCAAACTCGACACCTAAAAAAAATAACCCAATTGAAGGTGTAAAGCAAGTTCATGCTTTGGGCTTAGATTGTATGCAGCTCGAATTCGCCCATGGCGTAAGAATGAAAGAAGAAGTTTCTTCAGGGTTAAGAAAAGTCTCATACGAGTTGGGTGTTCCACTTACTTCTCATGGTCCATATTACATCAACCTAAATGCTCGCGAGCAAGATAAAATTGATTCCTCCGTTGAGCGCATCATTCAAACGGCAAAGATTTCTGACCTTTGTGGTGCAGAATCTATGACATTCCATGCGGCTTTCTACATGAAGGATTCTCCCTATGATGTTTTTGACCTTGTCCAAAAATCACT
>CANFNL010000150.1 GCA_947448205.1 Bacteriovoracaceae bacterium | reverse complement strand
TAATGAGTAAGCGCTTTAAATAAAGGCATATAAGTAAGAGCGGCCAAGACACATCCAGTTAGAATAATTTTCTTTCTTCCAATTTTATCCGAGAGTGCACCAAAGATTAAAAAGAAAGGAGTTCCTAAAGCAAGAGAAGCTGCAATCAAAAGATTAGCCGATTGATCTTCTACCATAAGCATTTTAGTCATGAAAAATAAGGCATAGAACTGTCCAGTATACCAGACAACTGCTTGCCCCATCGTCGCTCCAAAAAGAGCAAAGATAACGATTTTTAAATTTTTCCATTTTCCGAACGCTTCAGTTAAAGGTGCTTTCGAAGTTTTTCCTTCTGCCTTCATTTTTTTGAAAACAGGAGATTCATTTAATTGGGTTCTAATATAGACTGAAATCGCTAGGAGTACTAACGACAGAAGAAATGGAATTCTCCAACCCCAAACTTCAAAATTTGTTCCTGTTAGTTTTCTACAGACTAAGATAACTACTAATGACAGGAAGAGTCCGAGAGTCGCAGTGGTTTGAATCCAAGCAGTGTACAAACCTCTTTTACCCATAGGCGAATGCTCGGCTACATAAGTAGCAGCACCACCATATTCTCCCCCTAGGGCTAAACCTTGAAGCAGACGCATACAAACGAGAATAATAGGAGCTGCTACACCGATACTATTATAATTGGGAAGCATTCCAACGATGGCCGTTGAAGCACCCATAATAATAATTGTTACGAGAAAAGTATATTTTCTACCAACGAGATCTCCAATACGTCCAAAGAAAATGGCTCCAAAAGGTCTAACAGCAAAGCCAGCAGCAAATGCCATAAGGGCAAAAATAAATGCAGTGGTATCATTAACTCCAGTAAAAAATTGCTTGGAAATAATAGCGGCTAAAGAGCCATACAGATAGAAATCATACCACTCAAAAACTGTTCCTAAAGAAGAAGCAAAAATAACTCCTCGCTCTCCTTTAGTAATCTGTCCGGTTTCATTAGTTGTCACAAATCCTCCTTGATTTTTTAAAGTCCTTCGACTTTTTTATGTTTTAGCTCTAGGCAATCTAATTTCAAAGCAGGTATTAGCAAAATCTCTAATCAAAGCGATTGAGCCACCGTGCTCCTTGATAATTCCAGAGGTGATACTTAGTCCAAGTCCAGTACCTTGACCAATTTTTTAGTTGTAAAAAATGGATCAAACAATTTTGCCGCAACTGAATCATTGATGCCTGGGCCAGAATCAATGATTCGAATGACGACTTCATTTTCTTCATCAAAGATTAAGACCTTAATCCAGCGCTCGCTACAATCCTTAACAGCATCGATAGCGTTGTTGATTACATTTATAAAGACTTGTTCAATTTCTAGTGGATCACAATTTATTAATGCCTCGGATTGAATGTCAAATTTTAGTTCAACAAAATCTTGCCTGGATTTGATTTCAAAATAGGTATTCAAATTACTAAGAATCGAACTTAATTGAATAAGACCTTTGCTATTTTCTGATTCCAAGCGGGAAAATCTCTTTAAGCCATTAACTATTTTTGAGATTCTCTTCACTGCATGATTAATAACTTTAATTTTTTCATTAAATTTTTCTGGATCATTTAAGTGATGCTTTAAAAGATTATTTGTTCCCATAATAATGGCTAAAGGATTATTGATTTCGTGAGCAACTCCGGCCGACATTTCTCTAAGGGAAGCTAATTTGGAAGCATGAGCTGCCTTAGTCCTTTCAAGGGCTAAATCTTCCTGAAGTTGCATTTCAAAAGTAATATCCATAAGAATTCCATCCCATAGAATTGAGCCATCATATTCTTTATGGGGAATACTTTTAGCACTGATCCACTTTAGTTTCCCACTTTTTGAAAGCATTCGCCCCTTCCACTCAAAAGGGTTCAAAGTCTTTGAACTTTGAATAATAGTATCCATTAAGTCATTGCGATCCTCATCAATAACCATACTGACCATGATTGAAGAATCCCGGGAAACTTCCTCTGATGAAATTTCGTAAATATCATAGGCTTTTGGACTGGCAAAGGGAAAACTCATTACCCCATCACTGGTTAATTTAAATTGATAAATCATCCCTGGAGAATTTTGAATTAACCCCATCATTAATTTATCTTTTTGAAATTGGGTGCTCACATTATTAAAAGTGACTAGCACACTTGATTTTTGATTTTCAAATTCACTAAAAAATGGAATTGAATTAACATTAAGCCAACGAATTTCACCTGACAGATTTTTAACTCCCATGATTACATCTGTTTGAGCAAGTCCTGTTTTAATTGTCTGCACCGCCGGATGCTCATGGTGAAGAAATGGTGACTCATCAGCCTTAAAAGCTGTCCATGCTGAATCAAGGGGTGCTTTTCCTAAAAGCTGATCTTTGGTAAAACCTAATAGTTGGGCTGCAGAATTATTAAAATATAAAAATTTGGCATCTTTATCTAGAACGGCGAATCCTTCATGCATTGAATTTAAAATATCGGTAAAAAATTCTTTCTGCTTTGAAATAATTCGATTTTTTTCTTTAATTTCAGTGATATCTGCTATTGAGACAAAAAAGCCTTCAACGACTCCGTTGATAATATTTGGTATATAGCAGCTCAAAGTATTTTTGATAGATCCATTGGGTAATAAAATATCGCGCTCGAATTTTTGCGGTATTCCTTCAAGAGCTTTAAGCATAAATGGTAAGTTTTGTTCAAATAAGACATCTCCTATTACTTTGCGTACATGGATACCCTTGAGATGAGAAGGCTCAGTGTTAAAATAATCAGCATAGGCATGGTTGGCATGAACATTTAAAAGATTTTTATCCCACTGACCAATCATTTCTGGAACACTATCCATGATTTTAATTATCTCTTTATCATTTCTAGCAACACTTTGAAGGGCAGCCTCCTGAAGGGTTAAATCATAAGAAATAACAAACATCCCTTGAAATACCCCCAATGAATCAATATCAGGAATATAATTAGTGTTAACAAATTTTTTTCCACCTCTACTGTAAGGGACTTCCATTTCAAAACTCAGTGTTTCTCCAAGGAGGGCACGGTCAATAAAAGGTTTTAATTTGCGATAGCCTTCATCTCCTAAAATATACATAACTGATTTACCGATGAGATCAATCGATTTAATATCAAACCAATTCTCATAAGCCTGATTAACATATTGATAGACCAAATCTTTATTCACGCAAGCGATGATAGCTGTACTTTTTGTGAGTAAAGCATTAAGTAGCCCTTTGGAATTGAATGAATTTTGAGACTCAACTATACTATGGATATCGGTACAAAGCTCTTTGAGCTTTGACGTAATAGGATCAGAGCTTGCCAAAGAGTTTTCTAGTTTATTTTCAAAAAGATTCATTTTAAAGTTATCTAGTAAGTTTAAAACATCTTCAACTTTTACTAATTCCTGAGTAAAATCTTTTTTATTCAAATCTAATTCCGACTGTAAGCTGATTAATATATCTATTCTATCAATATTTTTTATATAAATGAAAGCCAATAATCAAAATGCTCAGATATTGTCCTAACTTGGATTTTCATCTCACTATTCTTTCTTAACTTTTCTATTGTTATAGAACTGCTTAAGATAGAATTACCTGATTTTTAGCAGGCAAAAGAGATTCAAGCAACATGAAAAAGAGTCATAAATTTATCAATAAGCTGCTTATTTATCCAATCGCTTTAATTATTCTTTTTGAAGAGTGGGGCTGGGAACCACTGGCTCATTTTGTAACTAGAATTACTCGCTTGCCATTTTTTATAAAAATAGAAACAAAGATAATTCATCTTCCTCCAAAGATAGTTATATTTATTTTTATTGTTCCGTTTGTTCTATTGTTGCCCATTAAGTTTTTGGCATTCTACTTATTCAGCAAAGGACAAGTGATCTCTGCCACATTTTTATTTATTGCAATCAAAGTTTTTGGTACTGCCATTTGTGCGCGATTATTTCAGATAACAAAACCAAAACTTTTGCAAATTTCTTGGTTTGGAAAGTGGTACCCAAAATGGAAAAATTGGAAAGATCAAATAGTATTTGAAATTCACGAGACATCAATCTGGCAATTTTTTTTTAACTCTCTGGTAAATTAATCATAATCCTCAGTAAGAATACTGTAATTATGATTATGATTTGAAATGAATTATATTATATTAGGTAGTTTTTGGAGACTTTAAGTGAGAATCAAAAAAAGAGCAGCTCTTTTATCCTTAGTATATATACTTTTAACTCCAGTTGCTTTTAGCAGCGTAAATTTGCTTGATGATATAAACTATACCTTTGATCAAACTAAACTTAATGCAAGTTTAGATACTTTTCATTTTATGCGCTCATTTGTTGATTATTACTATAGACTTGCAGCAATAAATAGAAAAAATCTTAATGTCTTCCAAAAAACGGAGCAATTTTCGGGTTGGTGCGCTGGGGATGCTCATGCTGAGAATTTCGGAATTTTGCTCCTCGAGAATGGATCAACCACTTTTACTATTAACGATATGGATGACTCTGGCCCTTGTCCAATTGTCCTCGACTTAATGCGGATCTTGGCTAGCTCGCGGCTATATAATCCAAATATTAAAACACAAAATATATTAAATTCCTATATGGACGGGCTCCAAGGAAAAACTGTTTCAATACCGGCAACTATTGATTCAATGTCCATGGAAGCCTCAGCAAAAGGGATTCAAATTGCCTCAAAAGATTTACAAGGAAAATCCTTTAAAAGAAAATCTTCAATGAGTGAAGTTGATCTCCAAAGCAAAACACTATTAATCTCAATGCTTCAAAATCAATTCCAAGATGAATCATTGAAAGTACTCGACATTGTGGCCAATTCTAAAATTGGTGGTGGTTCAGGAGGGCTACTTCGTTTTGAAATACTTATCAGCAATAGTAAAAATCAATTAATTCATTTAGAATTAAAGGAATTAGTAACCCCTTCTATCGCGCCCGTTGCCACTTCTGCCCTTCCTGATCAAGCTACAAGGATGAAGAATTCGCTTGAAATTGATCAGGGTAAAAATTACTCACATTATTATAATATTTTTAATTTTCAAGAAAAAAGTTTTCTACTTCGTCCAAAATTCTCTGGAAATTTAGGAGTAACACTTTCGAATTTAAATGACATTGAGATTGAAGAAATTATTAATTATGAATCTTACATCCTAGGTAAGATCCATGCCAAATCCGTAAACATTAAGGAGTATGGCCAAGCGATTAATTCTTTAATTCTGGAAAGTTGGCAAGAAGATATTTCTGCCATGACTGAATTATTTAATAAAAAATTTAGTGAATTAAAAAAATAAAAATGTTTCTATCACACAAAATACTTAAGCTCTCTCCACTAAGAAAGTGAAGGATAATCTGTATAACCAATTTCTCCATCTGCATAGATAGTTTGAAAATTAGTCTCATTCAATGGCAAATTTTCCATAAAGCGCTTTGGAAGATCTGGATTAGAAATAAAAGGTACTCCAAAGGCAACCGCATCAGCGTCACCCTTTGATAGAATTTCTTCGGCCGATTCTTTTGTGTATTTTTCATTAGCAATTAAAACACCTGAAAATGCCCGCTTTAATGAAGGGGCAATACTATCTGGAGCTAGGTATTCTCGAGTAAAAATAAATGCTATTTTTCTTTTTCCAAGCTCACTTGCCACATATT
>CANFNL010000149.1 GCA_947448205.1 Bacteriovoracaceae bacterium | reverse complement strand
CTCTCTAAGCCTTTTAGTTTTAAAATATCATTTATTCGTGCACTTTGTTGCTCATCCGAAGTTAGTTTTTCTCTTGCAAAATTTGTTCTTAAGTTTTCATTGTCACTTCTAAGTCTGGAAACTTCTTTGAATTTTTGATCCTGTCCAACCGCTCTTAAATTTTCTAAATTTTCTTCATTTTTTGCAATTATATTGTTTTGATCTTTACTAGCTTTTTCTTTTTGATTGGCCAGCTGTTCTTTAGATTTATTTTCTAAATTATTTATCTCATTATCAAATTCTGATTTATAAGTTTCATTAGCTTTGTGATACCTTTCTCCCATAGTTCGAACTGCTTGATCATGGAAGCGATCATTTTCTTCTGTACTTTTCTTATACGACTTACTCAGATTAGCTAGTTTATTGCTGAAATCATTTTTCAAATCTTTTCGGTCTTGATCAAATTTTTCACTTTTATTTTGAATCTCATTTCTGAATCTATTTTGTCGATCTGCAATGGTGGCTTTTGTTTTGTCTGAAAAAAGTTGATTATTTACAAAATTTTGCTCTTCTAATTTAGTTTTTTGTTGATCGTAATTATCTGCTTGTTTAGCAATTTTATTTTCAAGAGTTTCTTTAATATTTTCGTTATCTCTTTTGGAGGAAGTCCGTAAGTCTTCCTGAGCTTGACGAAATTTATCACGCGCTTGCTCTAATCTTTGTGAATAGTCTTTGACTTCCATAAAACATTCCTGGATCAATGCCTACTTAAAATGTATTTAAGCAGAACAGTATGGAATAATTATATAATAAGAGGTAACTATTGAGGAGAGAGGGAAAAGTTGCCTTCCCCCACTCTCAATGAAAAAATACTGGACTATTTAGCTAGTTCTTCATCGATAACTTCTGAGAAAACTTCAATTGGCTGAGCGCCACTGACAAGTTTTCCATTAACAAAAAAAGTAGGCGTAGATTTTATTCCTAATTTCTGACCATCAGCTATATCAGCATCTATTACGGCCATTGGCTTAGCCGCTTCTAGACAAGTTTTAAAGTCAGCTTCCTTCACACCAGATTTTTTAGCAGTAGCTAACAAGTTGTCTTTATCTAACTTAGTTTGATCGGCAAACATAGCGTCGTGCATCTTCCAAAAGTACTTTACGCCTTGTTCGTTTGCACATAAGGCCGCAACTGCTGCAGTACGAGCTTGATTATGAAATGGAAGTGGATAGTTTTTAAAAACAACTTTTACTTTTGATCCATATTTTTTTTCAAGTTCTGCTAATGTTGATGCAGCTTTTGAGCAGAATGGGCATTGAAAGTCTGAGTATTCAACAATTGTCACTTTAGCGTCTGCACCACCTTTAAATGGGGCTTCTTTAATATTGACATCAAAAACTGGTCGTTGTGGCTTAGTTAAAAATATCTCAACTGGAGTTTTTTTCGTCTTATCAGCAACCCATTTTTCAACTGCCAATTTTTTTGCTTCAACTTCGAGATATTGCTTTATTCTTTCGCGAATTTCTGGATTCAATTGTTCTTTAGGAACTTGGCGTTCGACAATAAATTTATCTATTTCTTTTTGAGAAATAACAATATTTTTAGCTATAAACTTATTTAAAAACTCATCGTTTGATAATCCTTTTTTATTTGGATCTAAATTCATAAATTTTTCTAAAAGCATCGCTTGAAGCTTTCCAAACTTAATTTCGAAAACTTTCATCTCAGCTTCATAAAGATCATTTTCTATTCCTGCATTTAACTCTTTTTCAAGAATTTGCTCTCCTGCGATATTAGCAATAACACCATTAGGGCCAGCAGGTTTAAAGATAAAATTTGGTTTTGAATCGGCTTGTTTTTGGCAAGCAAAGAAAATAAACAATACTGTAAAAAGGGCACTGAGTGACAGTCCCATCTTATCCTTTTTCATAGACTCTCCATGTTCTCATTAAGTTGACGAAAAAAGTATAACCCGATCTAATTAAGAATGCGATAGTTCTCCAATAAATTCTTGATAAACATTAGAGCGAAGCATAAGCTCATCGTGCTTTCCAGAGTCGATCACTCGGCCTTTGTCCATCACTAGAATATTAGAACTTTTCATAATCGTCTCCACTCTATGGGCGACAATAATGGTAAGGGAATATTGCTGAATAAGAAGAACCAATTTTCTCAAAGCATATTCTAATTCTGAGTCAAGTGCTGAAGAAATTTCATCGAAGAAGACAACATTCTTTTTTAAATAACAAGCGCGAACACCGGCCAATAATTGCTTTTGTCCAAGAGAGAGCTTTGAAGGAATAATTTTATCCAAAGGAGTTAATCCCCAGCTTTTTAGATAAGGGATTTGTTCACAAAGAAAAGTCCATTGCTTAAAAAAATCAGCTGATTCTTCTCGTTTGAGAGTGAGATTAAACATAAGAGTTTCGCTAAAAATATGTGAGTCTTGAGAAACAATACTAACTTCTTTTCGGTACTCGTCTAAATTTTGAAGCTGCAACGCAAAGGGAATTGAATCTCTTTTCATAAAAAGTGAAACAAACGCTTTAGGGGCTAGGATATTTCCAGCAAGGATATTGAGTAAAGTCGATTTTCCGCTGCCTGAAAGCCCAACAATCCCAATGAGCTCGCCAGGAAAGCCTTCAAAATGAATCGACGAAAGCGAAAACAAATCGCGTTCGTTGCCTTCGGTGGCTCCTACTTTTTTGGGGTATTCAAAATAGTCAATATCAACTTTCATTTTAATTAAAGAGCTCGTATTAAGGCTCATGTTGTGCTCAAGAGATTTAACGGCCGGAATATCATTTAAAAAATTTTGTATGCGATCAATGCCTGTTGCGGCCCTTTGGATATTGGCAATTTTACCAGAAATTTCTTTAATAGGATTTATAGATCTTTGAATGAGATCGACTATGGCAAAAATAAGAGCAACTTCCGTAAGATGTGAATAAGGCAATACAAAAATAACAAAGGCTAATAAAATAGGATATAGTGATTCGGCAAGAGCATAATAAGCAGCATCCATAGTATTGACTTGATTTTGCTTAGCTAAAAAATCTTCAAAAGCAACTCCCGATTTAGAAGAAGCATACTGATCGTGACGAGTGTAATAAATTTGATTAAAACCACCCAGAACGTTGGCCGTTGTGCGATTAACCTGAGCTTGAGAATTTCGAAGCCTCATAAACATATCGCGCATGAGCTGACTTCCCCACAAAAGAAGAATAGTCGCGAGCACTTCTGCTCCGGCGATATAATAGCCGGTAAATTTTTGCAAACTTATAAAGCCTACCAAGCAAGAGATTACGAAGCATAAATCAATAAAGATACCAAATGAACCCGAAGTTAATAAGTCTCTTATCGCTTCTGTATCAGACATAATTCTCGAGAGAATTTCACCTTGTGGATATTTATCACTATCGAGTTCATGCGAAGAAAGCCAACGGGCATAAGTTTCACTACGAGCGTATTGAATAAGCAGCCGAACATATTTATTAACTGCTAGCTGATAGATAACTCGATTAATATAGACAGCGAGAAAATTAATCAAGAGCGCCAAGATCGCCGTTTGAAACAAAGGATCACTTTCATAATTTTTAGAAAGATTAGAAATGAGCGAAGGCGTTTTCGATCCCAAATAGGCAGAAATGGCCAGGCAGATGATAAGAAGATTCATCATAAACACTGAGCCTTTAAAGAAAAATAAATTATACCATTTGCTTTTGGAAATATTCATATATTTTTGTATTTGGTTTTATAAGATCATTTACAGTTCCCTCTTCAACAATTCCCAATTCTTTATCGAGAAAAATTAAGGCTTCTGAGTTTTTAACGGTTGAGAGTCGATGACTGGTTAAAATAATTGTGCGGTTATTTAAAATATTTTGAGCTCGCAGTTCTGCAATAATTTCTTTCTCTAAGATTAAGTCGACAGAGGAAAAAGGATCATCCCAAATAAGAGTATCCGATTCACTCATGATACTTCTAACGAGACACAAACGCTTCATTTGGCCTCCAGAAAGTCGTTTTCCATTTTCTCCCACTTCAAGATGCATAAGTTTTTCTAAGTCTGATTCAAGATAATCAAGTCCTAAAATTTTGAGCACCTCTTTAGCAGCTTTACGATTTTCTTCAGAAGGAATTTTTCCAAGAAAAATATTGCGTTCAACACTATCGTTATAGATGTAGGGATCTTGAGCAACCAGTGAGACGCTCTTTCCTTGAATTCTTAATACTTCGGCAATTTTAAAAAGCAGCTCACTTTTTCCGTGCCCCGTTTTGGCAATAATCACATTCCATTTATTTTTAAAAAAACGAAAGACTAAGTCTTTTTCCCAAAAGGGAATCACAAAGTGGTTATCACTAAAAATTTTATTAGAATTTTCCAAATTAATTTCGGATTCATGTTTTTCGACTAAGGTTGTATTTAATTCTCGCAACCTATTCCAAGAAGCACTAGAGCGAGAAATAACAATTCCTATCCATGACAAATAGCCCATTGGTTCCATAAATAAAAAGATAAAACCCGAAAATAAAATAAGAGAAGATGCTCCCAGATGAAGTGATTTTATAAGCCAAGCCCCCCAAAGCATCGAAAGACCGATCCCTAGAGTGATCAAGGGCATTGTGATAGAAATTCCTAAACTAGATTTATAAAAGTAATAGAGCTCTTTTAGAGATAATTCGGAAAATAAAGTGCTGAAAGAGTCTTCAGCATGAAAATTTTTAATCGTTCTTTTTCCAATGTAGGTTTCAATAATATGATTTTGAACTTCTGCCTGCATTTCCTGAGTCTTTTTAAAATAAATCCTATTTTTTGAAACAATAAAAGTAAAAATCACAAAGGAGCAAAGCATAGGGAAAAGAGCAATGAGCAGATGAGCATTAAAAGCAATCATTTTAGGGATGAGTATAAACATGGCAATGATAAAATTTCCCCCCTGCAACCCAACAAAACCAATGAGTGCTCTGATTTGATCGATATCGCCTGTGAGGTATTGAAATAATTGCCCAGAACTTAGGTGGCGAAAACGAAAGGGAGAATTGCCTTCGAGTTTTAAGATAAGCTCATTGCGTAGGTATTTTTGCAAAAGTCTGGCCGGGTAAAAAAAGAAAATTCTCGAAGAAGTTCTGAAAATAAGAATTCCCAGAGCACACCAAAAGAATTTAGCTGCATGAAGCTCTGTTTGATTAGACGAGACCATATCTGCGAGGTTCTTGGCCATGAAAGGCAGCTCGCTTTGAATTTTATGTGTGATAATCAGGCAAAGGACACCAACAAAATAAAAAAGTTTATATTCACGGAATTGAGAGCTTATTAGCTCTTTAAAATCTAGGTTAAGTCGATTTCTTTGCATATCTAGTACTATAATAGGGAGAATCTCATTGGGCCAAGAAATTATTGACAGAAATGGCTTCGACTTTTAGTATAGCACTCGTCACAGTACTTTAGGCGGGTAGCTCAGTGGTAGAGCGCTTGGTCGACATCCAAGTGGTCGCAGGTTCGACCCCTGTCCCGCCTACCATTACAATTTTGCTATATTTCTCCCACATGCATGTCACTAATAGCTGAAAGTAAAAGTGATACTTCCATTTCCACCATCACCTGAACCACCGCAAGCTCCATTTGCAGCTCCAGCGGCTCCCCCTGCTGCCGTTGCCGTCCCACCAAAGCAGCCTCCACCGCCGCCGCCAGGTCCACCGCCACCAAAAGTTCCTCCACCTCCAGCAGATCCATT
>CANFNL010000148.1 GCA_947448205.1 Bacteriovoracaceae bacterium | reverse complement strand
GCCTCAAAAACTTATTTGCTTAATCTATCTTTGGATAATCAAAAAATAATTGCTGATTTTGCTGGTGGCGACGCCCGCGTGGCGCTCAATTCGCTAGAGGCAGCTAGCAAGCTCCAAAATCCTAGTTCAGAGGATGTTAAAACTCTCATCATAGAAAACGCTCGCGCTTTTGATAAAGGTGGCAACCGGCATTACGATGTCATTTCGGCCTTTATTAAAAGTATGCGTGGAAGTGATCCTCAAGCTGCAATCCACTGGCTGGCAGTCATGATTGATGGAGGTGAAGATCCGGTTTTTATCGCCAGACGCCTGGTTATTTTTGCTAGTGAAGATGTGGGGAACGCCGATCCGACGGCAATTACCTTGGCAACAAGCGCGCTTCATTCAATTTCACAAATTGGCATGCCAGAAGCTCGAATTATTTTAGCCCAAGCGACAACTTATTTAGCTTCTACTTATAAAAGTAACGCAGCTTATATAGCGATTGATCAAGCTTTAGAATATGTGCGATCCCAGTCAACCATCCACGTTCCAGATCATCTGAAAAATCATCCCCCGGTCAATTCAAAAAAATATCTGTACCCTCATAGTTTTGAAAATCATTTCGTGAAGCAAAACTACACAATGCAAAATATACCTCAGTTTTATCAACCG
The DNA here is from genome assembly GCA_947448205.1 of Bacteriovoracaceae bacterium. Taxonomy (GTDB): domain Bacteria; phylum Bdellovibrionota; class Bacteriovoracia; order Bacteriovoracales; family Bacteriovoracaceae; genus Bacteriovorax. The sequence continues at coordinate 5,117 of CANFNL010000148.1, read as the reverse complement.
ACTCACGAGGGCAAAGAAGATGGACTTAAAAAGCGCTTGGAAAAACTCTGGGGGAAAGCCCTTGGTTCAAAGGACTGTTCATAAAAAAATGAAATAGCCTGAATTATCCAATGATATTGCTTACTTCTAATGCTTAAAAATCTTACATAAAAGAGTAAGTATTTTATTAGTAAATCTAATCTTTAGTATTGGCCAAACCTAATCTCATAACCTATCTTCCCTTTGTTTCGTAACCAATAAATTAAACAAAGGGAAGATCAATTGAAAACATCACTAGCTCTTTTACTCCTCCTCGTTTCAACTTATGTTTTTGCAGCACCAAGTTTTTACCCTGCAGATTTTGCTTCTCAAGTAGAAAAAAATCTTCTCAAAGACGATGCCCTAAAAGCGGCCCTCAATGCAATTCTCACGACAAATCACCTTCGCTCAACTACGGGTGGAGCAGATACACTGGGCTGTTCGGGTGTTGGCTCAGGAAACTGTTATGCTCAAACTGTTTTGGGTTATGATGGTGCCCGCAAAATCATGTTTGGAAAACTTTTTTTAAAGCAAGACTCTTCTGGATATTTCATTAATGATGTTTATTGCCAAAAAAGATTTGGCTCAAGCGCTGGAGTAGCTCCAGGAGCAATTCCAAATGGTACAAAAATTAACTGTGAACACACATGGCCTCAAAGTAAATTTACCAACGCTTACCCGAATGAAATGCAAAAATCAGATCTACACCATATATTTCCAGCAGATTCAAAAGCAAACAGCATTCGTGGCAATGATGATTTCGTAAATGTTGGAGATGATAACGGAGCCCTTGCAAGTGATGATTGCACTATCTCAAAATTTGGATCATCTAATGCTTCAAGTAAAGATGGATTTGAGCCACCACTTACTCATAAAGGAAATGTAGCAAGAGCACTATTCTACTTTTCAGTTCACTACAAAATGCCGCTTGGTAGAGAACAAGAAGAAGTCTTAAGAAGATGGAATGATTTAGATCCCGTTGATCAGGAAGAAATCGATCGCAACAATGCAATCTATGCAGTTCAAGGAAATAGAAATCCGTTTATTGATTTCCCAGGCCTTGCCAATAACATTAATAAATTCTAAACTTAAAGGCTCCCAAGGGAGCCTTTTTTATGTCCAAAAAAATACTTATTGATTTTCAAAAAATTCAAGATCCTTATTCAGGCCTTGGGCAATTTTGTCAGCATCTGAAATTTTTTTTCGATAAGAGCGAACTTAATCTTCGGTACTGGATTCCTGGAAAATTTCAAAAGCTTGCAAAAAAATTACCTTTCATACTTCCAGATTGTGAAGTTTTTCATGCTGTTCACCAAGACTCACCTTTTATGCCGGGACGTACTAAGACTAAGTACATCCTCACCATTCATGACCTCAATGCCCTTTATGAAAATACTGATCCACTTTTTCAAAAAAGTTATAAAGCCAGTTTACAAATAAAAATCAACCGGGCCAGCGTGGTTACATTTATTTCACAATTTACTAAATCAGAAGTTGAAAAAAATTTTGATCTCAAAAATAAAATGATTGAAGTCATTTATAATGGAATTTCATTAGTCACTCAAAGCGAATTACCTGTCAGCGTCCCCAATGGAAAACTTATTTTTTCAATTGGTACGGTTGTTCCAAAAAAGAATTTTCATATCTTAGTCGATTTTATAAAAGAGCTTCCAAGTGATTATAAATTAGTCTTAGCAGGGACAACTTTTCATATCTATGCAAAAAAGTTAAAAGAAAAAATAATTGAGCAAGGATTAGAAGATCGTTTTTATTTAGTCGGCACTATAAATGAAAAACAAAAACTTTGGTATTACCAAAATGCTGTAGCTTTTATTTTTCCATCACTCCTTGAAGGTTTTGGACTGCCTGTAGCCGAGGCCATGAGCTTAGGACTTCCACTATTTCTTTCAGATAAATCTTCTCTACCTGAGATTGCTGGAATTGATGCTTATTATTTTAAAAACTTCGATCCACAAAAAATGGCACAAACTTTTTTGAATGGCATGAATGAGTTTGATGAAACTAAAAAGCTAAGATTAATTGAAAGAGCAAAATTATTTGACTGGAAAAAAGCTAGTGAGCGGTATTTAGAAATTTACAATAACTTATAATTTTTTATAGTTTTTAAATTCGCCAAGACGATAGCCCGTTAGGGACTCAAGCAAATCTGAAAAAATTAAACCTGGAACATTCCAATCTAGAGTCATAGGCAAAGACATAAGATCAATGGGATTTTTATTTTTTGCTATCCAGTTTTTCATAACAATGGGATGAGTTTTTTTAAATTTTTTGACTCCCCAATTTCTTTCATACTCAAATTCTTTTTTACCTTCATGGCGCTTATTATCCACACCATGATAAAACGTATCAAAAACTTGAATTTTTTTCTTCATTACCTGTGAAGCCCTGGCCCAGCCATAATGAAAGATTCGCGCTTTGATTAGCTTAGCTTTCATTTTTGATCCATCTGGAAATCTGAACCCTTGTGCGTCTATCCAAGAAACAATTCCGCGCTGGTTGCGGATTAAACGTACTTCGCGGCGATAGAGTGACCTAGTGTATTTATAGGTATCGACATTGCCATAAAAATGCATGTAATTGAAAATGAGACCATCAACTTTTTTATTGTGTTCCATCTCCTCCACACCCACTAAAATAAATTTCAGATCATTTTCGTGAACGCACTCGTCACCTTGAATGTACTGGCAGTAATCACCAGAACAAGCGCTCAACGCAATATTGGTTTGTTGAGAGAGGATCAAACCTTGCTTTTGAATACTTGGATCCCACCAACTTTTAATAAATTTATATTTAGGATCAGTCAGATGAGAGCGAAGATAATCATAAGTTCCATCATCAATGGTACATTCAGGGTCGTTAAAACCAACATTAATAATAACTTCAAAACATATCGATTCAATGGAGAGAACACTCTCAAGTATTGGGTACCCGAGAGTGATTCCATTTTTTATAAATGTAAAACCTGATATTTTTTTAGACATTAAAACGAAAACCTAAAAAAGCGATGCCGCATCCATAGTTTGAAGTGTGTTCACGACATGTCTTAAAAATTTTGAGCCGATTTCACCATCGATCACTCGATGATCATAAGTGTGAGTAGCATACATCATCTGACGAATGGCAATAGCATCGTCTTTAGTTACGACTGGCCGTTTTTGAATTGTTCCTACACAAAATATTCCCAACTGAGGTTGAAGAATGACAGGAGTTGCAATTAAAATTCCAAATGAGCCATTATTTGTGAAAGTATAAGTTCCACCTGTCAGGTCATCCATTGTTAATTTTTTTGTTTTTGCTTTTTTAACAAGTACATCTAGCGCACGAGCAAGACCTCGGATGTTCAAATTGTCAGCACCTTTAATAACTGGAACAACTAATCCATTTCCAGGAACAGCAACTGCACAACCTAAGTTAATATCTTTTTTCATAACGATATTGTCACCATCGATAGAAGCATTTACGATTGGAAATTCTTTAAGCGCTTGAATAATTGCATATAAAATAAAGTGAGTATAAGTCAGTGACATACCTTCTTCTTTTTCGAATTGCTTTTTGAAGCTCTCTCTAAATTTCACAAGATTTGTCATATCAACTTCATCAATGGAGTTAACATGTGGTGAAGTTAATTTTGAAGCTTGCATATTGCGAGCAATTGTTTTTCTCATGTTATCCATAGGGATAATCTCAACACGATCACTCGAAGTAAAAGCAGGACCTGTATAGGCAGGCACACTTGGTGCTTTAGTAGCTGCAGAGCTCATTTGCGGTGCTCTAGCTCCTCTATTACTAATATAAGATTCGAAATCTGATTTATTCACTCTTCCAGCTGCTCCCGAACCTTTAAGGCTGGCAAGCTCAGACAGTGGAATTCCTGCGTCTTTTGCCATGGCTTTAACTAGTGGAGTGTAGAATCTATCATCTTCAACTACTGCCGCAGCGACTGGTGTAGCAGTTGGTGCAGCCGCTTGTGGAGCTTGTGCTTTTGCAGCTGGAGCTTCTGTCCCCGTTGAAGAATTCGATCCTCCTTTAAAGGCAACGGAGAGATCATCTTCGATGATGGCGATAAGTTTGCTGACATCCACAGTGTCGCCTTCTTTATAAAGAAGCTCTTCTATGCGTCCTTCAATTGGTGAAGGTATTTCTGATTCAACTTTATCGGTAGAAATTTCAAGAAGAATTTCATCAAGAGCAATTTTATCACCTGGGTTTTTATGCCATTTTGTAATGGTGCCAGTTGTGATCGATTCTCCCATCTGGGGCATTACTATTTCGTGTCTCATATATTTATCTCCTAAAAATATTTCTTAAAAATTTAAAGCTCTACCCTTTGAAGCCAAAACTGCTTCTGCCAACCACTCACCTAGAGTTGGGTGTGGGTGAACAGTGGCAAATATTTCTTCATCGATACCTTCCATTGTTTTAAAGAGAGCATATTCGTGAATAAGTTCTGTAGCATGAGTTCCAACAATATGAGCTCCCAGCATTTCACCGTGTTTGCCCATGAGTGTTTTAACAAATCCTTCTTTTTCATTTGAGGCAACTGCTTTTCCATTGGCCACAAAAGGAAGTTTTCCTACCTTGTACTCAATTCCCTTAGCCTTCAATTCTCTTTCGGTGTAACCAACGCTGGCAACCTGTGGCTGGCAATATGTACAACCAGGAATATTCATTTTATCTATAGCATGAGGATGTCCACCACATATATGTTCAGCGGCAACAACACCTTCATGTGAAGCAGCGTGTGCCAACAGTGGAGGTCCTGAAACATCACCTATAGCATAGATATTAGTAATATTAGTTTGATACATTGGATTGACGGCAATAAAGCCGCGCTCTGTTTTAATACCGACAGCTTCCAGACCAATATTATCAATATTTCCAGTCATTCCAACAGCGATCAAGCCCATTTCGAATTTATGTTCGATCTCTTTTCCATTTTTTTTCTCAAAGATTGAAACATCATTACCGTTATTGACGGCGCGAACCCCTTCAATACCTAAGGACATTTTTATGCCGTATTTTTTGTAGGCCTTTTCAACTTCTACTGATGAGTCGTCATCTTCAATTGGAAGCAGGTG
>CANFNL010000147.1 GCA_947448205.1 Bacteriovoracaceae bacterium | reverse complement strand
TGAAAGCGCAACGGTAGTTTTATCAATGATAAATGATTGGTTTGAAGATTATAATAGAACTGCACCTCATTCGGCCCTTGGCATGAAGAGCCCGATTGAGTATCTTTTAAGTATTAAAAACGGGTAGCCTCAAACGGGGTCCAATACATTCCACTAATAAAAAAGCAATGGATATAATTCCTATAATTGGAACTAGTGGGATTTTTTTTATGGCCAAAGATAACTCAAAAGGCCTTTTAGCCTTGGGCATTTTAAATCGCAGGATTATCAACGTCCAATGGACGACAAAAAAACCAATCAGTGCAAAAAAGGATGACAAGCCAGCCAAGATTTCTAATCTACCAAAAAGTAGAAACAAAACTGAGATGACCAAAGTACAAAATTGTGCTAAATAAGGTGTCTTATAAATTTTACTTGTGACTGTAAGTATTTTTGGAAGATCTCCTTCTTTAGCTATGCCATAAATCATTCTACTTAAAGCTAGCATGGAAATCAGACAAGTATTAAATGTGGAAAATAAAGCAATTGACTTTAAAACTTGCATCCACTTAGGAGCAATGTTTTTTAAAGCAATAGCTAAGGGAATATCACTAGAAGCTAATACCTTTGGCGTGACAAGCTTGGTAATGGCTAGAGCCACCGCCATATAAAGAAGAGTTGAAAATAACAATGAAATTAGCATGGCCTTAGGAATTGTTTTACTAGGCTCTATTGTTTCCTCTACTAAATTAGCTATATCTTCAAAACCTAAGTAGACAAAAAAGATTAGAGAGGCTGCAGAAAATGTTCCCTGGTTAATTGAGGTCTCTAGAAGAAAATTTGATTGGGTGGAGCGATTAAATCCAAACCAGATAATGATAAAAAGTCCCGTAACCTCAATTAAAGTAAAAAGTACATTGGCCTTACTTGAATTTTTAATTCCTAATGAATTGATTCCTGTAGCAAGTAAAAGTAAGCCTTGAGCTCCAATCGTTTTTGGGATGGGACAAATTGAATGTAGATATCCGCCAAAGCTTAAGGCAATAGTGGAAATGGTGCAGCCGCCAGCGATTAAAAGGATGAAACCCATAAGAAAAGAGGGAAGTCTAAAATCTGGATAAGCATATTTGAGATAAATATATTCTGCACCCGCATGGGGTAATAGAGTTATGAGTTCGCAGTAAGAGAGGGCAGTTAAAAAAGCAATAGCTCCTGCGATAAGAAAGCTTAACCATAGCGAATAACCAGACAGAGATGCAGCTTTTCCTAAAATGGCGTATATGCCAGCACCAATAATAATACCTATACCAAAAATGATAAGACTAGAGAGAGATAATTGTTGCTTTAATTTGTTTGCATCATTTAATTTTTTATGCATAAAAAAAGTGCGCAAACATAGTTTGCGCACTTTAAAGTTATAAAAAATGCGAAATTTTATCGCGATTTCTTAGAACTTGAAGTTGATTCAGGTTTTTTGATGACAGCTGCTTTACTAGATGGTTTTGAAGATTTTTCTGCGGATTCATCTTTGCTCATCGTTTTACTTTTTTTATCCATGTCTGCTGTCATCTGCTTTTTTTGTACCATAACATTCTCCGGGTTAGGTTAGTTGATTACTTAATGGCGTAGCAGGTTTAATGCCAAAAAAAATATGCATAAAAGGTGATATAACATATAATAAGAGCCAGTTTAGGAGGCAATTCGTATCAATCTTTGTGTCAATCTGCCTCTCTTTTGATAATTCAAGGAATAATGATGTCAGTAGATTTTAAACCAACCCGTATTGTTTACTGCGACAATGCTTTTGAATGGCTGGATAAAACTCCAGTATTATCTGACTGCTCGCTGGTAGCTTCTATGCCCGATATCTCAGAGTTTCCTAGTTACACTTTAGAGAAATGGAAGGTTTGGTTTTATAATACGGCAGCACTCGTGCTTTCAAAAACGCCTGAGAGTGGAGTCACTATTTTTTATCAATCGGATATTAAAGTTGAAGGCGCTTGGGTTGATAAAGCTTATATATGTCAAAAAGCAGCTGAAAATTTAGGACATGAACTTCTTTGGCATAAAATTATTTGTCGTGTTCAGCCTGGCAAATCTACATTCGGAAGACCGGCCTATTCTCACGTCATATGTTTCAGTAAAACTCTAAGACTACATGATTTGAGTCGTTCAACTCCAGATATACTTCCTTTTTTAGGCGATAAAACTTGGGAGCGAGGAATGGGATTTGAGGCCTGTCAAATGATTGGTAAATTTATTTCTGAACAAACCACTACCCGCACACTTGTTCATCCTTTTTGTGGAGAAGGAAGTATGTTGGCAGTGGCTAATCAATTCGGCTTAAATGCTATCGGTATTGAGAGAAGCCCAAAGCGGGCCGAAGTCGCTCGACATTTAACCATTACTGAAAATCATTTTAGTAAATGATTTTTACATTTTTTAAAGTCTAAAATTTGTATCTATAATTTCATCAGTTCGTGGGTTTTCGCTAAATCCTGTGTCGCTTCGTTTTTCCATAGTTGTTGAAACATTTTCAGCACCATAGTCTTCGAGAATTGCCTTTGCTTTTTCTTCCCACTTCGCATTATCGACGTGAATTGAAATAAGCAACCCTCCTTCTTTAACAAAGCTCTCGTACCGACGGGCCTCAAATTCTGGAATGCCTAGGCCAATTAGCCCACCGGCAACACCACCTATCGTTCCTCCTAATCCAATTCCGGCAATAGCCGCCATAATAGGCCCAGCTGCGACAAATGGACCAAGGCCTGGGATTGCTAAAGCGCCAGCGCCAACAAGCCAGCCAAAAGCGCCACCAAGGGCCGCTCCTGTAACTACTCCGGCAGTGGCACCCTCGGGAGCCTTAGTATTTTTTTCAAAGGCAAAATCTCTAGTGCCTTCTTCAGATTGCATGAGCACTGAAATATCTGAGTTTCTGAAATTTTGTGCTTTAAGGGCATCTACAGCATTGTGGAGACTTTCTCTAGTGCGAAATATTCCAAAAACTGAGTGTCGTCCAATTTTTTCAACTTTTTTTTCTGTTGTCATTTTGATCATTCCTTTTTTAATAAGTGAGTTGGTTATAGACTGCTTTTTTTTGGGCCATTGATCTTGCCATTGCTTCAATTTTTATGCGCTCAGCTCTCGAAGTGACAACTCCTCTTAAAGTGATAGTCGCACCTTTTGTAATTATCTGAATATTATGAGCCTTGGTGGAGAGCTGGTTATTTTCCATAATTTTTCTCCTAAGGTCGCGGGTAATCTTTAAATCAGCTTGTGTTGAACCTCGTTGATCAAAAGCGGTGATGAGACCTTTTTTCTCTAGGCTTTTGGCATAGGCAGTATTTTGCGATAAGTTTGCTAGAGTCGAAATACAGAGTGGTAAGACTAAAATTTTTATAAAATTGATATTCATTGTATCCTCCAAGTACTACTAAACTAGTAATATTTCAGATTAAAAAATATAAAATTGTTAAGTTATTGACAGAAAAAGATTATGGACTAAATTTGAACTCATCATAAAAATTATCCAGGAGGATTTAATATGCTTTACGACATGACCGTGACACAGTTTTTAAAAATGCTTAAGAACTTAAATGCGATTTTAGATAAGAGTGCTTTGTATGCTGAGTCCAAAAAAATTGATATGGAAGTTCTCTTAAATTCTAGACTTGCTCCAGATCAATTCAATCTTATTAGACAAATTCAAATTGCTTGTGACACGGCTAAATTGGGCGGAGCTCGCCTTGCCGGAAAAGAGGCACCTGTTCATGAGGATAATGAAAAAACACTTCCAGAATTAAAAAATCGAATTGATGATGTCATTAAATTTTTAGGTACAATTAAGCCTGAAGATTTTAATGGTGCTTTAGAGAGAAAAATTTCTCAACCTCGTTGGGAAGGAAAATATTTAACTGGAGCGGAGTATGCAATTCAACATGCGATTCCCAATATCTATTTTCATATCACTACAGCTTATTCAATATTACGTCATAATGGGGTAGATGTAGGTAAAAAAGATTATTTAGGTGAAATGCCTTTTAAGAAATAGGAGTATTAATGAAAGTATCAGCGCTGCATATTTTAGTGAATCAAGAATTTGAAGCTCGTGATTTAGAAAAAAAAATAAGTGAAGGAGCTGAATTTGAAAAATTAGCGCGTGAGTTTTCGACATGCCCTTCGGGAAAAGACGGTGGTCATTTAGGAGAGTTTGGAAAAGGGATGATGGTGCCAAGTTTTGAAAAAGCTGCCTTTGCCTTATTGCCTGGTGAAGTTTCACCTATTGTAAAAACTCAATTTGGCTTTCACCTAATAAAGCGTATTAAATAATAAATTATAAATTAAAAAGAAAGTTAGCCATCTTTTAACCAGAGGCTAACTTTCTTTTTAATGGAATATGGATTTTGTAGCATTTAATTTAGCATAGATAATAACATTTCACAGATCCGTCGTTATTGATCATACCAGAATATAGTAAAAATTATTTTCTAATTTCTTGGTATTTTTGAAATGCAGGTCTATCTGCAAGAGCTCCAAGCCACGCTGAAATATTTGGATATGCTTTTAAGTCCACACCGATAGCATGACAAATGCTTGCCACAGACGAAGTGTTAATATCTGCTAAACTGAATTGATTTCCAACTAAGTAAGTTTTTCCTTCAAGTGATGTGTTTAGTACATTGAGTAGTGCTGGAAGTTTTGCTAAGTTTTCTTCGATTACCGAATTGTCTCTTTTATCATCAGGCATAAAAACTTTTTGAATAAAAACTTGAATAATAGGATCTTGAAGTTCTGAAGAGGCCCAAAAACTCCATTGGTGAACTAAGCCTCTGTCTGCTACAGAATTGCCTAAAAGTTCTTTTTTATAAGCGTCGGCCAGATAAAAGTTGATGGCCATTGATTCAAATAATGTTACGTCCCCATCAGTAAGCGCCGGCACTTTTCCATTTGGATTAATCTTTAAGAATTCGGCAGATTTATGTTCCTTATTTCTCATATCCACATCTTTGTGAGTGTATGGAGTTCCAGTTTCTTCTAAAGTCCAAAGACATCTTCCTGCGCTAGAGCGTGGTGATCCGTAAAGTGTAATCATGAATTGATCCTGGTTAATGATTTAATGATTTAATGACGTATAAACTTATCAAATTATTTTTTTCTAGTCTAGGTTAACGAAAACTAGGCAAATGATTAACCACGCAATAGATTGCAGGATAAGCTGCACTCCAGATAATAAGAAATCGATTAAGTCCAAAAATAAAAACATTTAGAAGATGAAAAGTAAAAAATAGGCTAAGCCAAAGTATAGTTTGGATTCCTTGGCTTAAAAAAATGAGTGGAAAACTCACTTCTGAAAGCATAATTACCCAAGATAGCATTAGTGCACTATTACGGTTGGCTAAGTAGCTTTTTATAAAAAGTGGCGGATGATAGTTTGCAGAATAAACAAATTGAGTCAGCGCAGATCCATTGCGCCAAGAAGCTTGTTTCAGCTTAACGAGTCCTGCCATAAAATAAGAATTACAGAGCTGGAGAGCAATATACCAAAGCACTCCTTCTTGGATTTTTGCTCCACTATTGAGTGAGGCTATAACCAGAGCACCTAAAATAATGAGGGAGAGAGACTCAGATCCACTATTAAATGATCCTCTAAAACGCAAAGAAATTAAAAGAGAGGTAAGGAAAATAAAAATGATGAAAACGCTGAAAGGAAAAAAAAGAAATGCAGCTGCACAAAAAATTCTCAAGTACAATAGAGCGATAAAGTTTTTGTGACTTAATAAAAAAGAAATTTTTTTAAAAAAGAAGTTTTGATTTTTTATTTCACCCCAGCGCCAGATCCCACTATCACTAAAAAATGAATGTAAGC
>CANFNL010000146.1 GCA_947448205.1 Bacteriovoracaceae bacterium | reverse complement strand
TAAAGGCCAGGGCCGTTTGCATATTATGATTGAGCCCAAATTTTATTCCGTAATGCATATTACGAAACATCGCCATCAGTCCTCTAAAAGGACAGGCCGATAATATTATATGAGAGAAATGTTTTAAGCCATCCCAGCTCTCTTTTTGCTCTTTTGCTTCTTGGTAACTGAGAGTTCCATAACGAAGATAGTAACTAGAAATTAATGAGCCAAAGCTGTGCGAAGCTAAAATAATTTCAGCATCAGGATATTTTTCACGGGCCTCTTTAACAGTTTGATCTATTCGCAAAACTCCTAAATGTGGCTCACGCCTCCAATCCCATGCAACAGAGAAGACTTCTTGCGTCCCAATAGATTTTAAAAGCGCAATCGTTTTGTCATAGGCTTCCTCTTTTAAAAGGCCTCCAAACACTTTCATATCTGGAATTAATTGGTAAGGCTCTAGATCAAGAGCTCCTGGCGTCTTCATTCCAGGAATAGGTAAAGCCAGAGATTTTCTCCCAATAAAAATTTCTCTCGCATCTCCCCAAATCAAACGGCCACTTTTTCTATCAATCAATGTGGAGCCGTAGTAACCGGGAACAAAGATTGCAACTTTTTTTGGTGTCAGTAATTTCATAAAATGATTATGCCAGAAAATAAAAAAACTGATAAAAGCTTTTATGGCGCAAAACTTTCAAGCAAGTGTAAGAATGTGTAAGGAGGTGATGTCATTTTAATGACTTAGTAAACTGCTTGAGCGTCAAATAGGTGACTTAGCCTTTGTAAGAAACACTTCCATATATCGAGGACTTAAGTACTTTATCAACTTTACTATGGCATTATAAAACTTGGCACGATGTCTGCAAAGTACATTGGTGTGTGGAGAATCTATTAAAAGGATTTTTTTAGACCTCCTGTGAATGTCTCTCAAAAAGCCCATTGCTGAAAATTGCACTGGGCTTTTTTGTTTTTACTCAATCGTTGTAATCTAGATTACAAGCTCCGGTAGCGCATTGGGTATGTTCAAAATCTACAGCTTCATCAATTTGTGCTACTTTTTGCTTTGCTTTAATTACTTGAATCATCCGTTTGTATTCAGAGAGAGTCATCATTTCTTCCGGTTGATACTCGTAAGCCGAAGTGTCAGTTTGTGGCATGACTGAGCAGCAGCGCACAGATGATTGCCCTTCGAGAAAAGTTTTAACGAAATTATGGTAGGAGACTTTTTTAGGATCGTACTTAAGTGTGTAGCTTACTTGATTGCCAGTTTCAGGCAGGGGAGTTATTCCATCAGATTCAACTCCTCTAATCCAATATTTTTCTAAGAGTCTTAGGAACTGGTATTGATCTTCTGGAGTTGCCTCTGCAGCAGTGACAAGTTTATTGCCCATGCCAAGCTTGCAAATTTCTGGTTGTGTCGGAAATCCAACCACGGTTGTTGCAGAGTAAGTCTTAAGAGCCTTTGTAGGATAACCTTTTGCTCGATACTCTTCAATTATGGGATCGCCATTTCGAAATTGCACCCAACGCAAGAATTCTCGCATGGCAGGTAGATGGGCTCCTTCAGTTAATCCAAAAAGTTTTGAAGTCGTTCCGGCCGGTTTAATTGTTGTATTAGTGTGAGGAGTGCTCGTGCTTAATATTTTGGCGTAGTCCACAGAGGTGCTGGCGACAATGCGCTTAAATCTTGAGAGCATAAGCCACATCTCTTTGGATTTTTCTTCATCAATAATTTCTTGCCAACCAAAACCAAAACGCTTCCATGCCCATTCATGTAATCCTGTAATACCGACTCCAATTCTATTGGTGCGCCGGACTTCTTTTTTATAAAGACCATCCATTAAATTCACTCTCATTAAGGCTTTGGTGGCCACTGCAAAAGCCTCACAGGCATCTTCATCGTCATTTGCGTGGTAGGGGACCACATCGGCAATCACACAATATCCGCCTAAGAGATTTAAACTAATTTCACCACAAGGATTTGTGATTTGTTGGTATTGCATATCTTTAGCTATAATGGCTAAAAGTTTTGTGAGCGCAAATGTTTCAGGATCTAAGATGTATTTTTTACTTTCAGCAAAATGCCCATCTAAATATCCATTAAAGCCTTCATCATTATGAGTAAGCTTATCTTGATTAATGATTCCAGGCTCTCCCGTGCCATCGTAATAAGCCGCTTCTGTAATCGCCTTAAAAACAGCTCTGGCATGATCGGCCATTGCAGAGTTAATTTCAGGGTTTCGGATATAATTCCAAAATTCTGAATCAACTGTCACTGAATTATTTGAACTCCATAGAAATCCACCGCGTTTTAAATTAATAAAATCAAAGATGGTAGAGTCTCTCCAAGTTTTAGTGGCCATTCTGGCGGCCCTTCTAGCGCCTCCAACTAATACACATTCGGCCAGGTAGTGATCAGCAAACATCGCCGCTCGCCATGGCTTCATGCCCGCTTCTCTAAGCTTAGCGATTTTTTCAATAGCTAAAATCAACGGACCTGGCCCAGAGGCAGGACGATTTTGCATTCCTTTTATTGGTGAACCTCGAGGGCGTACATCTGAAAAATCCAAAATAACAATTGCCTCTCGATGTTTTTTCTCAAAAGCCATAACTTCAATTTTTTCAATAGCCTTGGCCCAACCTTCTCTTGAATCTTCAACATTAAAATGATGGATGGTTTTATTTTGATACATGTGATTTGCCTCTCGTTTATCAAGGCGCTCAGATATTTCTGTGGATAATACATCGGCATGGTTAGCATTTATAACTGGCACAATGACGGGCAGATTATTAAAATCCACAAGCATTAATTCATCATCCATAGAGCGGCCTACGCCACTACCATTGAGTAGTAAGTAGAACTCTAAAAAGCTCATGGCACTAGTGGCGCAATTAGTGAAAACTTCCATGTTGCGATTGGCCTGATTTTCATCACCATGCTGAAGATGTCTTCCAGACATTAGCAGTGAGGCCTGTCGAAGGTGGTGGTGCATAACTAAAAATTCACTCTGAGCATCTTGATGATGAAGCGAGGTATTCCCCAGGGCTACTCTATAGGCAACATCTCTCCAATGCTCCATTTCTTCTTTGGCAATAATATGAATAGCAACTTTGAGAGTTTTAGAAAGTAATAAGTCTTGTTCTAAAACTTCAAAGTAAGATATTTGATAACCTTTATTTTTACAAAAAATTTCAATTTCATCATTAAGTGAAATAGTCTCGTGGCTAAAAATTTTAATAATTAATACTTCGGGTTTTCGTAATTGATGAATAATTTTTCGATTAATAGTTCTATCGGCAACTGCCTGGCCCATTCCTTTGGCGTATCTTCTGGCCCTTTCATTTTGGGAGGGGAGCTTATATTCAAGTACCATAGGATTTCTCCGTTAATATTTGTCATAAATCCAGTACTAAGGTATTTCTGTATCCATCACTTTATAGATTAGGGAAGCTAGTGCTCGCGCCCCTTTTTGAGAGAGGTTGTCGTAAACAGGATTGTATTCAAAAAATCCAAAGTGCTGACAACGAAGTCGATTTTTGGCGTAATCAAGAACATCTTCGACAAAATCATAGGGAAGTCCACGGTGATTGACTGCACTTACTCCCTCCATAATGCCAGCTTCAATGGAGTCGGCATCGAGACTAAAAAGATAGGTTGTTTCATTTTGAAAAGGGATAACCCGTTCTAAAAATTTATCTGTCTCAGTAAACTCTTTGGTTCCAAAACGAATATCTTCGTAGGTGGCCACAACTTCACGGGCGTTGTCTAAATTGCTCATCGTTGAAATGGAATTAGCAAAATCGTGAATGCCAAGTTGGATGATTTCAACTTCCCCTGAAAAGTCTCTATCGATCTGGCGAAAGGGGGTTCCTGAGTTCGGTTCATAGTCGGTCCGAGTATCGAGGTGAGCATCCAGGTTAATGATCACGATTTTTTTAGTAAAACTATTTATACTCATGGTGATGGGATAAATATAATCGTGACCTCCACCCAGATAGATAAATTTTTGAGCACGAAGGCAATTATTTAATATTTCTATGAGACTCATAGATAATTTTTTTTGGGCATTAGCAAAATCAAAAAGTTCTTCATTAGGCTTTGCCAATTCAATATCGGACCATTTTGAAAGATTATGGCAGCTTAATTTTTTTATCACAGAAATAATGGCTTCTGGGGCAAATTGAGAGCCACGACGTCCATAGTTTCGAACAGTCCCTCTGTCAGAGGAGAATTTTAAAAAGAGAATATCTGCTTTTTCATTTTGAATTTTATTATTGATGATTCTTTCTTGATCTCTGGAACTGATGACTTCTTTTAACATAGAATAGTCCTTTTCTCGTTTGCGAGTATTGCCCTGTCAGTATATCATTTAATCATAAAATGAAAAAAGAATGGTTTATATTTAAAGGCACTCAGCATCATGGACCCTTTTCAATTGAAGAGGTCGTAGAGCTCTATGCCAGTGGAGAAGTTAAAGATCAATCTCTAGTTTGGAGAGAGGGGATTGCAAAGTGGGAACCAATAGCTAAATCAGAATCATTTCAATTTCTTTTCGGCGAAGTTTTAAAAGTGACTGCTGCTAGTGAGGTCCAATCAATTGTTGCGCCACCTGTAAAAAACTCAGAAGTACCTCCACCTTTGCCAATCTTTCCAACCTTGCCTAGGACAGCTTTTAAGCCTGAAGCTAAGGGAGCTGAGCTGCCACCGCCCATCCCTCTTGACGCTATTCTCGATCCTAGCGGGGCTAACCAATCCAGATTTATTAAGCAAAGGCTTAAAGAAAATGGTCAAAATCGTTCGATGATTTATTTAGTTGTTGGAAGTCTTTTCTTTATTTGCATTATAACTTGGTTTGCCCTCAATGAGCGAGAAGCGGGAATTAATTTGCGCATAAAAGGGCTAATGCCTGTTTATTTGGAAAAATTAGAAATAACTGCTACTAATAATTCTCCTAAATTTGAATCTGCTCTGGCCCTTTCTCTGGATGGACAAACTCTTTGGGCCAGCACTAATCAGCCAGGTGAGATGACGGCCGTTATCAAACTTAATTCAAGGCCCAAAAAAGTATTGGGTTTAGGGCCTGTAGGATTAACAGTTAAGGGAATTTTTAAAAATCATCTCGGTAAATTTAATCAAATGATTTTAACTGAAGGCTCAAAGTTTCTTCCCGGAGAGTATGACTTTAAAGTGGAAGCCAAACAGATACACTTTATCAATGCTCATTTTAAAAAATTAAGTGGCATAAATTTTTTCAAATCTTTAAATAAAACTTTTCTCTATCATGGGACTGCTCTAATTTATCCCGGGACTCCTAGGGAATTTGATAAAAAAATCGATGACTATCAAGTTGCGATTACCAATGAAATGCTCAAGCCCTTTCAAGATAAATTAGAGAGGATTCAAACTTACGAATCTTTAATAAATGAAATTTCTCAAAATTATTTAATGGTTTTAGAGAAAGCTAAAATTGGAAAAAATGTTGCCGATTTTGAGTCTAAATATATTAAAAATATTTCACTGCTGCTTCAGTCTCTCGTTTTAAAGGCTTATGAATTATCTAAAGATCCTAAATTTAATGAGACTCTTTCAAATACTGAAGTAATTGCTCCTTATAGCGAGCAGGTTGCTATTGGAAAACAAATTGGAGAGATGGCTTCAGACATGATTACAAAAACGGCAAAGTATAAAAAATTAAGCGATAAAGACAAAAATATATTAAAACTTGAGTTTGAAAATCGCTCCCGCTCTATAAAACAGCAAATTGAGCAAAATATTAAAAAACTCGAAGCTCAAATACAAAAAATTTCTAAAGCTTAATCTAGAATAGAGTAAGCCACTAATGGGCTATAATTTAATTTATTGTCGCAAATATATTCACCCTTTGAATCCTTAATAATCTTAGAGCCGTAAAAAAGTGGATCGTGTTCAAAAATCATAGTTAGATTTTGATTGTGAATAAATTTTAGAAAATGGCGCTTATCTTGAGTCGTTACTCCTGGAGAGATATCATAGCCCATTACCCAGGGAATATGAACATGATTAGATGTCGGGATAAGATCTGCCATGTAGATAAACTTTTCATCATATGCATGAAGTAAATAAGGTG
>CANFNL010000145.1 GCA_947448205.1 Bacteriovoracaceae bacterium | reverse complement strand
GGTGGAACGAGCGCGGGTATGGCCCTCTTAGGCGGCATTGATTATGCGGCCAGGATCACTTTACCAGATAAGCCAGAAGAAATACTAACTAGTGAAGACGTAATGAAAGATCCCGTTGGTAAATTTGTAGATTTAGATAAAGATGTAATAATTCCACCATTTTTAGAAAACGTTATCACCGACACTCATTTTTCCGAGAGAAATCGCCAAGGTCGGCTGATGGGGTTTATGGCAAAAGCTATTTATAACAGTGGAGATCTTTTAGGATTTAGTAAAATTAAAGCAATTGCCTCAGATGAGGCGACAGCTTTTTGTTATAAAGAAAATGGCATAGGAAGAGTTTATGGTAGCGGCTCTGTATTTTTTTTGAAAGGAAATGCCTCAATTGAGAGAGTTGAAAAAAATAAAAGCCTTCATTGGTTTCAAAATCATAAAGCTGTAAAAGTTTATGAATTAAAAGATTTGGGTAAATTAAGTTCACTTTTTTATTTAAAAAATTGGAGTAGCCCAAATGCTATTGAGCAATATTGGTGGGTAAATGGAGCCGATGCGACAGCTCCATATTTTGGAATCGATTAGTTCATTATTATTAACATTAATTATTAATAAATTTTAGGCCCTATTCTATTCTTACTTAAAATACCACCTTCACCTGGTGCTTCTAAGATTTGATTAAATTCTTCAGGAGTTAATTTTTTAGCCTTCTTTTGTGAAGATTCGGAGGCTGTAAAAACTCCATATCTCCATTGATAAACTTCATTTATTTTTTCATTAAAGGTATAATGCTTGTTAGGCATTTCACCATAATAATCATCAAAATTATTTCGTCCTAGGTAAACGGCATTTGAACCTTCATATCCAGGCATATCTGAGCTTTTCTCATCTGTATTTTGAATATAAGCCCAGTCTCCTGCAATAAAATTATCTTTAGCGACGCCCTTTTTAACAGTCAAAATTTTACCTTCAACTTTTAAATCTTCAGGAGTCATACTTTTAATAAAATCCCAGGCTGATCCCGGCTCAACATCTGAAAGTGGTCTCTTATCAGTAAGCATGGCCTTTTCAATTTTTGCGAGTTTTTCTGGATCTGGTCTTATGCGGGCGTAGTAGTCTAAAATGCCTTGGCTCATAACAGACTTTGAAGCAGAGTAACATCCCATACTGTATCTATGTTGATTCATAAAAATGTCGTTAATGGCCTTATGAAGTGGACCGCGTTTTGGTGTTGGAGTATCATCCCAATATTTTGGATTCCATCCAGCTGCCTTTCCATCGGGAAATCCCCAACCTAAATTTTCTGTCCATGCCGCTGTATTTTGTCTGATTGCCACATGGTCTTTAAAAGCTTGGATATTACACCCTTCATCTTGAAATTCAGAAAGTCGACCATGTTGAAATAAAGAGAGGGCAATTTCTTTTTTTGATACTGTATGAATTCTTCGCTTACCTTGGATCGTAACATATTTGTAGACAACTTTAGATACGCCATTTTCAGTTACGGTAGTAGGTACTTTTTTAGTCGTTTCAGTTGGCAATTCTACAATATCATCTTTAATATTGAATTCTTTTCTTTGATCAAAATTTAAAGTGCTTGTATCGTTATCTGGCGTGCTTAAAACAAATCCCAACTTAGCTCCATCTAAAGAATCTTTGATCACTACTAAACTTGGATCTATTTTAAGCTCTGCCAAGAATTTTGGCATTTCTGTTTTTAATTTTGATATTTCATCTTTTGAGCAATTAAAACGAACTCCATCTTTTTGGTTTTCAGCTAATTTATTTGTAGCCTCAAGGGATTTTTCAAGAAATTTTGAAACTAATCCTTTTTTGCTTTCACAGTCACGGCAAACATCACCTACATTATCTTCAGCATATAATAGGTTTGGAATTGAAAATGAAAACAAAATAGTTCCCAATAAATAGCGCTTCATAATTCTACCTCTTTATTTTCAATCTATCGGAATTAGAGAAGAAAAACTTGAGTGAAACCGTAAGGTGCTTGGAATTATTGAAAAATTTCTTTGAGTACTTCGTCCATGTAAAGCTCAATTCCCATTACCCAAAAGGCTTCGTCCAACTCATTTGGTATCTCAGAAATCGATGAAGAATCAAAATCTATTCAGGATTTTCTATTGAGTCAGATTCACTTAATTTTTTTAAAAGGCCATTTGGTTGGATCGTTACAATCTTGATATTGAGCTCCGAGCGAGGATTCTTTTATTCGGCAACCAGCATCCCCCAGGATGACGATTTTTCAGTGAGCTGATTTCATTGATAGGAAGAAGTGTTGTTGCAGTGCACAGTGTAAAATAAAACCGCAAGGGAGTAAATAACTTTAAGATTTTTTATTTTTCCACGCAACACTGATTTTTGATTAAAAGGCAATTTAATTAATAAATGATTGCTTTGTATATTTCTAATACCTTCTAACATTTAAAGAAATAATGAGACAAAAAAAGAAAAAATATGCATTATGCCAACGGTAAAAAACACTTGCGGGATAAAAAATGAAATCAACATTCTTTTGCACGATCTTAATCTCACTATTTTTTTCACTTTCATCGATTCAATTACAAGCTTGCGATATTCATGGAAAAACAGGCTTTCTTCCAGATAACAAGGTCAGCATTCCGGTTGGCTTAAAAAGTATGGGCGGGCTAAATGAAGCTCAGTTCAATCAAGTAATGGATAAAATGATTAAACTCTATTCCGGTCTTGTGGCAAAGCGCGGAGCTAAGTTCGCGATAGAAAGACGTTGGAACGATGCGACAGTTAATGCGTATGCTCACCAAAACACTCCAGGAATATACACCATAGTCATGTTTGGGGGACTTGCCAGACACCCAGAAGTGACTACAGATGCTATGGCCTTAGTAGCTTGTCACGAATTAGGTCACCACCTTGGCGGAGCACCAAAAGTTTTAGGAAAAGGTAATTGGGCTTCGAACGAAGGACAAGCTGATTATTGGGGAACAATGAAATGTCTTCGTCAATATTTTGCAGGAGACAACCAACAAGCTGCACTTAGAAATTTAAATATTCCTGCTGTCGTTAGCTCTAAATGTAATGCTCAATACTCTAACCTTGATGAACAATTGATTTGTCAAAGAATGGCGATGGCCGGATCGGCTTTAGCTAAACTTTTGGGTTCGATTATGAAAGATAAAACTGTTGCAAGTTTTACAACTCCAGATCCAACGGTAGTTGCTCAAACTTTTAATGACCATCCTCAAACTCAATGCCGTATGGATACATTTTTCCAAGCTTCACTTTGCGATCATACGATTGCCGAAGCAGACTCTGAAACCGATCCAAACACTGGAGTGTGTTCACTTCGAAATGGTGACAAAATTGGAAATAGACCACTTTGCTGGTTTAAGCCGTAAGCAGAACTCATAAGATCGACCAGCTTCTTAGAAAACTTGGTTTAAAACTCAATAATGGATAACAGAACTTTTTACCTGATTGTTACGATCAGAAATGTGTATTTATAATTTCATCTTAATAAGCAAAATTTCTTATATAATATTGAAGATAAATATTAATTTTTTTGTGAGGATACATGGAAGAGATTGAAGTTCCTTTAGAGCAAAGTCAAGAGCACATTCATGAACATGCGCATGCTGGTGGCTGGAATGGAAAAGTGGCACTGTCAACGGCCATGATTGCTGTTATAGCAGCGGTTGCTGCCTTGATGGCCGGGCATCATTCCAATGAAGCTTTAATTTCTCAAATTCAATCTTCAGATAACTGGAGCCATTATCAAGCCAAAAGTATTAAGAGCTCAATTCTCATGTTGAAAAATGATTTAATTGTTGAAATGGGAAAAGCACCTAAGGCGGCCGATTTAGAAAAAGCGGGTGAGTATAAAAAAGAGCAAGAAGAAATATCAAAAGAGGCTAAAGATAAAGCCCATGAATCGGAACATCACCTTAGTGCTCATGTTATTTTAGCTAAGTCTGTAACCCTGTTTCAAATAGCTATCGCTATCTCAGCAATAGCCGTTTTAACTCACAAAAAACGCTTCTGGTACGTGAGCCTTGGTTTTGCTGGTATAGGAGTATTCTTTTTTATTCAAGGTTTAATGTTCGGTTAAAGCTTAATAATTATTTTGTTTCAAAAAATGCGGAATTAAAACTAAAAATTCTTGAACTCAGATGATCAAAATAAGCTACTAAACTATTTCACACAGGTCTAAACTTGCCGAGTTTATAGCATTTCATAACAAAGTTAATCTAGAGAGAATGTTTATCTTTATAGGTTGTTATGAATCGATGTCTTTTAATTGCTTTGTTTTTTTTTTCAATCTCTATTTTTTCAAGGCAATCACATGCATGGGAAGCAGGCAATGATGCCATTAATTCTGATTTAAAAATTATTTTAAAAAATGCCAATTGGCAAGCAAACTTAATTACAATTAAATTTGAAGCTTCATCAAAAAACGAATCAGAGATTCAATGCTTTGATAAAAAAATGCAGATAATAGTAAAAAGTAATGCAACAGAAAAAGCGAGCACTTTTTATCATGCTTTATTTAAAATTGGTTTTTTGTTCCCTCATCCGAGATGGCAAATTACACCAAAGCGGGTAATGGCTTTTTCTCATTGTGGTGCAAATTATCAATGGAATCCTGCTTTTGAGAAAAGAGGTTTTCATCTCCATACACTCCATCCTAATGAATGGGTAAAAGGATTTCTTGAGGGGGATGAAAAAATTGCGGAGGATACTGTTAGATGGCTTGCTCGAAATTTTCAAAATGTGATTGATATCAGCTTACTTAAGCCAGAAATTAATAGTCAATTATCTCATTTGAATAAATCATATACACTTGCAAAACAATTAGGATTATCAAGAGGTATCTCCCTCGGAGCTGCTTTTCAGCAACAAAATAGTTTTAAATTGGTTCCTCTCATAAATGCAATGACTGGAATTAAAGATGAAAAAATATTGATTCAAAATACCAGATTTCTTAAAAATAATTTAGATTATGATTTCATGACTTTAGAAATTGGAACAAGTGAATTTACGTCAATGAATTATGAGCGTACATTATCTTGGATTGAAAATTTAAATACTGAATTAAGAAGTGAGGGTAAGAAGCTTTTTACTAAAATTCATGTTTCAACAAATCAATCCAATTCTCGCTGGGGAAATTTTAATTTTTTACCCCGATACGCATCTAAAGAAGTTGGTGTCTTACCTCACACTGTTATGTTTTACTCATTAAAAGATGAATCAACTCCAGTATATGGTAATAAAAATTTTAATCATATGTTGAAATTTATCAGAGAAGAAAAAAATAAAAGAGATGTTTGGTATTATCCAGAAACGAGTTATTGGGTGGGAATGGATGCTGATGTGCCACTTCTTTTGACAGATTATCTTAAGGCGAGAGCTTCTGACATGGAGCTACTCCATAACGAGGGTATAAAAGGACATTTTAATTTTAGTAGTGGTCAAGAGCTTGGCAATTGGCTTCTTGATTGGAATGTTGCCCTACTAGCTGATGCCGATTTAGAATTTGATCCCTTAGCAGCAGTGAAACTTTTAGGCGAAGATGAATTAGTCTGGGGAGACATTCTTGATTTTCAAACCAAGCATTTTAAGAATAATCAACTTATAACGATGCTAAGCTCTTCAAATATTCAAGATGAATTAACAACAAAACATCGTATCCATAAACGCTCGACTCTTAAAGAGATTGAGAAGTCACCATTTATTCGAGAAGATCAGATTGCTAAATTAGAATCGGCACTGATAGAGCTGCCTGAAACTGATAGAATTATAAATTTAGAATTAAAAAATATGATTGAGGTGACTGGTCTAAGAATAGAGCATGCACTCTTATTAAGAAAGTCACTGCGATTTAATGTGGACTCAATCAATAGGAATGATTTATTAGATGAAGCAGCAACTATTAGATCTCTAGCAAAAAACAAAATAGATCAAGTCAGAAAACAATTCACTCGTTATCCAGCTTCAAAGCTTTTTGAGAGAGATAAAAATTTAACAAGTTATGATTTTGGATACCTTTGGTCTGCTGGCAATCTGCATTTTTGGGAAAGGGAGGAGCTGATGATAAGAAATGAAAATTATTCTCCTTTTTATCGCAACATCTATAATTTAATAGATATCATTTTTT
>CANFNL010000144.1 GCA_947448205.1 Bacteriovoracaceae bacterium | reverse complement strand
CTTAAATCCAAAATAAGTCTGAGTGGCCAAAACCATTCCCGTAAACATACCAGCAAGTAAAATAATCATTATACTTTTATTGCCAATAAAATAGAGCTGTTCAAAAAGAAGGTGTTGCCTAAAAGGTTTTTTAAAAGTCCAATAAAAAAAGCGTCCACCAAACAGTGAAATATTTCCAAGACCATTAACACCATCAATAACAGAGGCGCCAACTTCTTCAACCGAGCGGGTAATTTTTTTAATTAATTTTTCTATCACCTGACTAGTTTAACCGATAAACTCGTGGAATGCGAGGAAGGAGTGAACAGAAAACTTCGTATGGAATAGTTTTTGTTTCCATGGAAAACCTGAGTAAATCACCCTCTTGTTCTCCCCAGATTGTAAAAATCTCATGGGCTTTTATATGATCGCGGGCCTCTACTGGAAAAAGTACTTGAATCATATCCATATTCACGCGCCCAATAATCACACCCTCAAATCCCTTATGATAAAGATGGGCTCCGCCGTAGCGAGTAGAAAAACCATCCCCATACCCAATGGCCAATATGGCAACTACTCCATCATGGGGACATGGAGTCGATCCATAACCAATAGGAGTTTGTGCCAAGACATCAAATGTTCGTAGAATATAAGTCTCTAAGCGAGAAACGACTTTTCCCTGGAAATGTCCCAACTCCTTATAATCATCCAAAAGCGACGTAGGCCCGTACATCATAAGACCGGGTCTGATGTGAGTGTCATCAAAACCAATTTGTTGTTCGATTGTTCCCGAATTGGATTGAGAAGTACGCTCAAGTGTGATCCCCGAATCCCTAAAAAATTTCTTAATGTCTATAAAGCGATTTCGTTGTGAAATATTTCTTTCGTTTGAGCCCATTGGATAAGAAGCATTGGCATAATGCTGAATAAGATGGTGAACACTGATTCGGCCATGCTGCTTGAGCATATTGACAATTAATGGTGCATCACTTGGATCGAGTCCTAATCTATTCATGCCGGTATTAAATTTAAGACAAATTGGAAAATAGTTAAACCCGTCAGTATGAAGAATATATTCTAACTCACTAACGTTTGAGATGACTGGTATAATTCGTCTTTTCAAATAAATATCTGCATTTTCTAATAGCTCTAATTGAATGTCAGAAAAAACATAAATATCGAACTCTAAATCATTTAGTTCTTCTCTCAGTTTAAGAGCTTCACTTATTGTGGCACATCCGAATTCTTTTACACCTAATTCTGTTACTGCATAACGAACAATGGGAATCATGCCATGCCCATATCCGTCTGCCTTGACCATAAAAAGGACTGAGGATTCCGGTGCCATTTTTTTTATTTGTGTATAGTTGTAAGCTAAGTGATTAAGATTAACGACAAGTCGACTTCTAAACTTCATAGTTTGACTCTTTTCCCCAAATAAGTTCGCGCGTTTTCATTTTAGCCAAAGTCTCTTTATCAGAAGTTTTATCATTCACATGCTGAGTAGAAATTTGATTGTGCTTTAAATAAGCAAAGGCAGACATTGCCACCATGTTGACTTTAGGATGGACAATGTGAGAGAGGACTCCTTCACTTTCTTCAAAATATTTCCAATAAGAAAATTTCGCCGAAAATTCTTTCAACTCGTCGAAAAATAAATCTAAGTCATTTGATTTCACTAAAAAACCTAAATGCATGACTCCAAAATCAAAAACTCTAAATTCGATTCGAGATTGAATTTCAAGTCGATTAATAAATTCTACTTCAAACTTATTCCAAAAAAATCGATTATTCCCTTTTTTAAGAATTATATCGACTAAACCAGAGAGATCTAAATCGATAAGTCGGTAATCTAACTTATTGAGCCCTTTGGAATTATCAGCAGCTGGAAGACTGGATCCAAACAAATACTGATCCAGAAAACTTAATGCTTGAAAGCTAGAGGTAAATTTTCTCTCGTTAGTTGGTTCACGCTCTAATTTATTTTTAAAACTTGAGTAAAAACCATTCAAATAAGCTTCAAACATATTCCAGTCGAATTGATTAAAAAAGAGTTCATTTTTAGTTTTGATAAACATTATTTTTTCTGGTTTTGAGTGATTGCCTTTAATTAAAAGCGATACAAGATCTCCACCCATTATATCTATAGCTACCTGAGTAGCCATGTTTTGTGCAAATAATTCAATTCCCTTTGGACAAGCTTGCCCTAACCAAAGCGAAGGAATGGCCCTAAATTTCTGAACATGAGCGATTGGGGAAATTAATTTTTGTCCGTTAAAACTTAACTCCATCATTGAAAATTCAACAATCTCATCTACACCCTGAATAACTTTTTCTAATGCTCTAAAAAAATCACCTTCATCTCGCCACTCTTCCAATTGCAAACAAACACTTTTAACCATTGATTGGTATTGATCAGTTTGGATTATTGTTAAATTTTCCAATTGCAATTTTTCTATCTCTGCCTGTTGTTTCTTTTTTTCAAGCGTTAGTTGATAATTATCATTTTCAAGTTTAATAAATTGATTCAGACGCTTCAGAATAGTTTTCATGGCCAGGTCATAATGCTCGGATTTTTTTAGCAGACCTAAGTGGAAAAAATCTTGAGTTGATAAAATAAGCGGCTCGGTATTTTGAGTATAATAAAAAACAAGCGGCATTTTTTCAGCAACAACATGAGGATGATTATGCAAAACAAGATCACCTTCACTCATTAATTTTACATCGATAATAGAAAGTGAAGGTATATTTTCCAAAGTGCCAGACCAAAAAGTTTTTAGATCTTCATAAAAATGAGGAATAATTCCTAGTTTGCGAAAAACAGCTGAAATTTCTTTAACTTCACCGATATCTGAAAGCAATAATGCAACTGATAATTGACCTTCACTCACAAAGCACCTCGTCCCATATTTTACTCTTAGTCTTGTCTTACTTTTGATCTCATTTTCTCACTCAACCAATACTCAATAAATTATGCACTAAACTATCAAGGCCTACAATCTCTTTTAACTGAGTTCGCCCTACTATGAGGTGAGATTGCATAAAATTTACACGCCTTTGTTCATAAAGTTTTACTATCTCTTCCCTTGGAAGTTTCAGTAACGGCCGATTAGCATCATGCTTAATACGTTCAAGGCAAACGTCTAACTCGGTATCTAGGAAAACTAAATAAGTTTCCCTCTCTGATTTGATTAAAGTCAAATTCTCGCTTGAAAGCGATCCTCCTCCTAGCGCAATAACCATAGATTGAGGATCTTTCAATAGGTATTTTAATTTGGCACTCTCTAGGTCTCTGAAGGCTAAAAATCCATGAGATTCAATCCAGGCACCAAGATTTAAAGAAGTAAGATTGAGATCACTGGCAATAGTAAAATCCAAATCAAGGCATTCAAAGCCTAAGTCATTTTCCTTAAATTGATTAAGTAGCGTAGTTTTTCCAGCTCCCATGAATCCACAAATTAAAATTTTCACATGCTTACCTACATTAAATTAGCCTAGATTCAATTGTACTTTTAAAATCTTCTGAGATAAACCAAATCCTCACTAATTTCACTTAAGTTGGAAGTCTTTTATGAGCAAAATTAACAATGTCCTTGACGCTAAAATTTATGTCAACAAATACAGTTTTGATATTATTGAAGAGTACGAAGTTGATAAAAAAACTGCGTGGGTTGATGAATTACTAACAGAACTTGAAGTTGATAATGATGACGAGGCAGATTTTACAGCTGCCGAAATGACAATCAAGACTCAAATTACTCGCAAAACCAATAATTTTTTAAACGACCACCTTGTAGTCCGGGCTCAACTCAAGGCTGATTTTCACCTTCCTTGCGGTCGCTGTCTTTTTCCGTTGCCACAAGCGTTAGATCTCGATTTAAGCGCAGCATTTTTGCATGAATCTCAAGAAAAGCAGCCAGAATATGCCGAAGTCACAACTGTTTTTGCCGACAACCAGGAGATGGAGCTTTATTTTTATCATAAAGGTGTCGCCGATTTAAAAGAATTTATTCACGAGCAAATTTATATTGAAGTTGAACCCTTTCCTAGATGTGTTGATGAGTGTAAAAATCCCGTACTTTTTTAAGGTAATATGAAAAAATTAATTATTCTATTAATAAGTTTCCTGGCTATTGCCTGTAATCCTCAAGCGAAGATTACTTCGCCTGCATTAATCTATAGTTCTATCATCAGCGGAAGAGATGTTTTAGCTAAAGATCCCATAGCTTCAAGTGTAGTGGCTATTTACAATACTAAATCCCATAATCTTTGCACAGCTACCTTGATTGCAAATAATATTGTTTTAACTGCTGCTCATTGTGCTCCCTCTAAAGCGTCCGATGTTAAAATCATTTTTTCATTAGATATCGATAAAGTACTTAATGCAAAAGAGCAAAGTCCCCTCAAAGAACTCATCTTAACAGCAACTGATTTTAAAGTTAGCCCAAATTGGGATCCAAACAATGAGACCGTGCAATTTGATACGGGCGATATTGCACTGATAAAGTTTAGTGGCTCTCTCCCTAAAGGGTATTTGCCTGCTAAGTTTCTTGAGAATACTGGTGATTTAAAAATTGGAGCTTCTGTGACAGTGGCGGGATTTGGAGTTAACTTCGTAGACATGGAAGAAATAGACCCTAAAAAATACCGCAATCTTGATGGAGAGATAGAGTCTGGCGAAGTCGCTTGTAGTGGCAAGGGGCGTGGCAATTATGGAAGTTGTTTTAAAATAGACAAGAGTGGCGACGGACTTCTGCGTACAACAAGTGCGCCTATTTCTTTTATTCATGAAACCGAAATACGCTTAAATGAAAAAAAAGCCGGAACTTGTAATGGCGACTCTGGTGGCCCAGCATTTATTCAAAAAGCGGGAACTCTATATCTTTTTGGAGTTACAAGTAGAGGAAGTGAGCTTTGCAATGAAGACGGTGTTTACACCAACGCCCTTTTTTATAAATCATGGATTGAAACAACAACTAAAATTTGGTTCCAGGAGACTTTCGGGGAAGCAAGGAGTTACAATCCGGCTAAGCGAATCCTTTAAGTACTTCTATAGACAATGCTGATACGGACTATAATTGGCCTTAGAAAGTGGTTATTATAGGACGATGCAAAGCTTAAAAAAGAAATCAATTATCGCTCTTAATCTATCAAAAACTATCGTCTATTCGTTTGAGTATAAAATGCTTTTTACGTTATCGAGTATCTTCTCATCCTTTGTAAAACCTCCCAAACTAGAAACTGATAAAAAATTAATAAAGCATCTAGAACTTGGAGTCATGGAGCTTCACGCTCAAGATGCCCAAAATATAATTGATGGAATCTATCCTCAAGGTGTGCTTATTCCCAAATCACCGCTCAAACATTTAAAAAATATCCCTCTGCTTTTGATCGATTCTTTAAAAATATCACGAAGAAGAAAACTAAATCTTAAAAAGGATTTTGACTTTAACTCTCCAGAAGTTCCTGATTATTTATTAAGAAATTATCACTTCCAAACAGATGGTTATTTCTCAGAGCATTCAGCAAACCTTTATGAACAGCAAGTGGAAATTCTCTTTAGTGGAACGGCTGCACCAATGAGAAGGATGCTTATTAAACTCATAAAAGAAAATAGCAATAATAACAAACCTCTCAAAATCCTAGAGCTCGGTGCAGGAGTGGGAACTGCAACAATTGATTTTTCCAAAAGCTTTGATTTTGAAAAATATATTGTCTCAGATGTGTCGGATGCTTATTTAGAAAAAGCTAAAAAAAGATTAGGGACTCTCGGGTTCGAATATGTGCGCTCCCAAGCTGAAGAATTGCCGTTTCAAGATAATGAATTTGATCTGGTGATTTCAGTTTATTTATTTCACGAACTGCCAAGATCCATTAGAGGTAAGGTTTTATCAGAGGCACACAGGGTCTTAAAGCCAGGTGGGCTAATAGCTATTTGCGATTCACTCCAAAAAGATGATGACGTTGCCTTAAATGAGGTTCTTGAGAATTTTGCTATCGACTATCATGAACCTTTTTATAAAGACTACACTTTATGGAATGCCTCTTTGGCTTTAGAAAATAGTGCATTTAAAAAAGTAACATCTCGCTCCCATTTGCTTTCAAAATTTTGGGTTGCTGAAAAATAAATAATGATATTTACTGTTCCTCCAAATAGGTTCCAGGAGACTTTTAGGGAAGCAGTGCT
>CANFNL010000143.1 GCA_947448205.1 Bacteriovoracaceae bacterium | reverse complement strand
TAAGATATCTGAACTCTCCCAATCAGTCGCCCTTATTGTGGATAAAGACTTGGTTAAAAAAAATATCATGTCTTCACTTATTCAAACTAGAAGATTAACTGATAAAAATGGACTCAATATTTGTCCTGATGAATTATTTGCGACTCACTTTTCGGTAAATTCATGTACGGGCTTTTTGATTTCTGAAGATTTGCTAGTGAGTGCCGGCCATTGCTTTATGAGCGAGGATGACTGTGCCAATAAAAACATTATCTTTAATGTTCGTGCTCTCAATGAAGTAAAAAAGGGATATAAAGTTTCTTCATCTTCTGTGTTTGAGTGTAAAGAAATTTTAAAGAGTGTTTTTGATAGTGAAGGTGATCAAGACTATTCTGTTATTAGACTTAAACAGAAAGCCATCGATAGAAAGCCACTTAAAATAAGATCAATTGGCAAGATTCAAAAGCGTGATAAAGTTTTTATGCTAGGCTATCCACTAGGAATGGCGCTGCTTCAAACGGGATCTGCAATAGTTAATGATATAAGCCCAGAACATTCATTTAAGGCAACACTCGATTCATTTGAAGGTAATTCTGGTTCACCAGTATTTAATACTAAGACTTTTGAGGTGGAAGGTATTTTAGTGCGCGGGGAAGAAGATTTTTTTAAAGATCCATCTCTTGAATGTTACCGCTATCAGACTTACAATGAATCATCTCAATTGCCTGCAAAAGGTGAAGGAGTTTCGCGAATTAGCGAAATAAATAATTTACTTGTTATTAAGTAATCAAAAAACATTTAAAGGATATTTATGGGGCTGGTTGGATTTGGTGCATACAGAATTAGTAATCGATCAGCTCTTCATCAACAAGCTCTAATAAGAGCACTAGAATTAGGCTGCAATTTAATTGATACATCCTCAAATTACACAGATGGTGAATCTGAAGAGCTTATAGGTGCTGTTTTAGCTGAACATCCTAATTTTACCCCACAAATTGTGACAAAGGCCGGCTATATTCAAGGATCCAATTTAGCTGAATTAGAAAAGCTTAATGCTTTGGGATTGGCCATTGCAGATCTTGTCGATTTGGGTGATCAGCTCAAACATTCCATTCACCCAGAATTTTTAGAAAACCAATTAAATCAATCTCTCAAAAGGCTTAAAAAAGAAAGTATCGATTACTTTTTGCTACATAATCCAGAATATTATTTCAAATCTCCTTACGCCAATCAAACAGAGTATTATAATCGCATTGAGAAGGCTTTCGTTTATCTTGAAAGTGAAGTGCAAAAAGGACGGATAAAGGCGTATGGAATAAGTTCGAATAACTTTGTTTTACCTCTTAATGATCCACATGTGACCAACTTATCAAAAGTTCTAGCAGTCGCAAAAAAGATTAGCCTAAACAATCATTTTAAAATGATTCAATTTCCTTTTAATTTAATTGAAATTGGTGCACTAGAAAAATTTGGAGATTACGGTGATGAGAGTTTACTTGAATTAGCTAAGCTCAACAATATACTTACAATGAGTAACCGACCTCTTAATGCTTTTACCAATAACCAATTGGTAAGGCTTGCCACTTACGAAGAACAAACTAAAGAGTTAAATCGGGAAGCGGCCGAAAAAAATTTCGATTATTGCTTAAGCCTAATTAAAGAAAAATGGATTGAAGCTACTAGGGAAGATGAGCTTGTTGATAGTGATGATTTTGAAGAAGTTACACTTATAAAACAATTTAGGGATCTTTGGAAAACACTTCCGACTACTGATGCGGTTGAGCAAGTTTACAACGGCCATTTATTTCCCTTCGTTGCCCGAATATGGGGAAATGGTGGCTTGAATGCCTTAGAGTCTGCTCCATTTTACCAATTGTATGAAGATTCATTGTTGTTTGCCAGAGTTAATATGACTAAAAAAGCCCTGGATTTTAAAAACCAAGCTAAAAGTGTTGGTTTAATTGCCCAAGAAAACAATAGGGATTTTGCCTTAGAAGTGATTCAGATATACTTGGACTATGGTATTGATTTTGTATTAGTTGGAATGAAGAATCCGCTTTATGTTGATCAGTTAAGTCTATTATTTAAAGTATAAGCTCAGGGTGTAGGTAAAATTTGCCGATGACAACTCATCATATTTTTGATGGGGGTCAATCGTGCAAATCCAAAATTTTTCTACTCGGTTATTATTTTTTTCACTTTTATTTACAACTCTCAATGTTTTTGCCACTGAACAAATTCTTTGTACAGTTACTAGTGATATAGATAGTGATTTAGCAAAAATTGTCTATGAGATGGATCAAGATAATCGAGCAATAAAACATCTCTATCTTGATTCCTTTCACAACGGAAATAGATTAGATCGAATCGAGGTTTTTGCCGACAGGCTTCGCGAAGGCATTATTTTAAATAAAAAGGATAAGTATATTGTCGTTCGGATGCATAGTGATAATTTTGATCAAGAAAGCGGGGGAGTAATTTATTTAGACACTCTCTACAGTGCTCTAAGTGGTGAACGCCGAGAATACGATATGGAATTATCCATGGATAAAAGTGGTCCCATTTTACAAAAAAATCAAAAAAATCTTAGAAATATAAATTTCATTGCAAAACGATCAAAAGTTTTAGGGGTCATAGGCGTGGAAAAAGTTGTATTTGGAAATTAAGACAAATCTTCAGTAGACTCAATTTTTTGAGTCTACTGATATTGCTTGCTTCTTAAGCTAGACTCTCTTTTTGATAATTCCTCGTTAGAACGAGTAGGGTAATTTGTAAGATAAAAAACGAACCCAGAAACACAGCACCGCCCTCGCTAAATCCATAAGAGTGAAGTCCAGTAGCAAGAATATAATTAACTCCAAACCATGCCATCATGACACTTAAAAAAGCACCTGCAGTTATCGTAATAAAGCGATTAGGTCTAATCCATGAGGTATAACGTCCATGTAAAATGGCCATATAGACACAAAGAACGATCAAGCTCCAAGTCTCTTTTGGATCCCATCCCCAGAATCTTCCCCAAGAATAATCGGCCCAAACGCCACCGAGAATAACTCCCGCAGCTAACATAGTCGTTCCCCACTTTAAAGTAGTGTAGATTATATCGGAATACATTAATTCATCTTTTTTAGTTATTGATCCAAATTTTCTTTTGATCAAAACAGTATTTGCTAAAATCCAGCTCAGCGCCAAAGCTCCATAAGAGAGAATAACTGTCGTCACATGAGTTGAGAGCCAGAAATTATCTCTTAAAACGGGCACTAGTGGTGAGATGGTTGCCGTGAGCATTCCGTTAGCAAAATTGAGCATCATCAAAGTACAAACGTTATAAGCTAATCCCATATACACGAAAAGTTTTTCTTTTTTTAGATGCCCCAATACCAAGGCTAATGACAGAGAGCCAAATCCTGAAAAGAGGACAGTTTCATACATATTTGTTATTGGTGCTCTTCCAGAGATAGTAACCCGAAGGCCTATTAATACCATTTGAACTAAAGCCGAAATCGCAGCTAGGCTTAAAGTAATATTAAAATTTTTAAATAGGACTAAGGTGGCAAGAGCAATTAAAGAAAGTGATAGGGCCCAAGCAGCCAGTCCAGCTTTTGCATAAAAGAGTTCAAGTTCATACTTTTCATTGCCATTAAACTTGTCGAAATCTTGCTTACTTCTTAAGAGCACTGGTAGAAATGGATCGTTGGGAGTAAGTGCTTTTTGCGCAATCACTTTTGCTTCAGTTAAATAGACAGTGAGTGGTTGCCAGTCAAGAATGCCATTATTATTTGCTGCCAAAAGCCAATTATCACCAGACTTAATTTGTTTGTAGAAAAAAATATTGTCATAGAGTTTGCCGATAGCATTTTTATAAGATTGATTTTCAGTTGGTTTTCTCGCTTCTAATTTTATTTCTTCTTCGCGGTTGATGAGCTCTTCATAACTAATAAAGTGCTGATCTTTAGCTAAGCCTAAAAACTTCATTAGATCAACATGATCAATTCTAGCTTCTAGTTTTAAATCATTAACTAAGCCCATAGCGTTTAGTGATAAGAGGCAATAAGCCTCCACTGCACTATAATCGCCGACTGTCGATTTACCAGTTAAATTTTTGATAGTTTCACTGGCATGAACAAAAAGTGGCTTAACTCTACCTCCTTGGAGTATTGGAAGAACTTCTAGGTCTTTTTTACAAAAATAGTTTTCCGCTAGTAGTGACGTGCTAAAAAAAGTTAATAGCATAAGGAGAAATATATTTTTCATGATAAAGCCTCTGCTTTTTTATTTTTATTTTTATTATTTAAGTTATAGTGCCAGATGGCTCCAAAAACGAGCATTAAAGAACCAAGGTACTTCAAGCTTCGACCTTGATCAACATTGACTGCTAAGGTTGTGTTGTATTGACCTTGATTATCTTGAGAATAAGACGCTTGATAAAATGTATAGCCAGCTTCTTTCATCGGATGGTTCATATAAACATGATGATTAGTTGTTACACCATTACTAAATAGTTTAACAAAAGACTCATAGCTAGCCGGATTATTAGTTCCAGGATCTTTATCCATTTTAAATTGGGTAAGGGCCAATTCGAAAGGAAGATTAAGAGATTCGTTGGTGACTTCAATTATCACTTTTTTCCCTTGAATCATTAGAGAAAGAGGAGAGTAATTTGTTACCCAATACTGCTTGTCTAATATTTCTAAGCGCACGGCCCTGGTATCACCTTTTATAAGACTGCCATTTTTTTGAATAGGAACTATGGCTTCGGGAATATTAAAAGGTACTAGTCGATCTTGGTGGTCAATCAAACTAATTTGAGCCCCCATCCAAGGAAGCGAGACGGGGGCCCCTTTTATTTCTAAATCAGTCATCTTCCAGTTTTGGTCTGCCTTAGAATAGAAAGCGGCTTTTCTTCCAAATAAAAAAAGGCTCGGCTTTTCTTCAAATAATTTTTTTGAAAATAAGCGCATTTCTGATTTTTCATCAGTTTGCAATTTCATATCCATCGGGTACGGAGAGAAATCTGGAAAAAAAGTGAGGTAGGTATTTTTGTAATTTATGACAATGAATCGGTTTTTGGAGCTGGTGGTTTTAATCGCGTATCCGCGCTCTTCAGGAGTGAAACATTCAGCAGTTATGGTGTTCCAAATAATAATCTTGGAAGGATTATTTTTCTCAAAGCAATGAGCAATTTTTTCAGGATAATAATAAAATGAAAGTGGTCCCATGTTCACAGTTGATTCAAAGTCTGCCCCGGCTTCAGGATGGATTGAAAGTGTAATGTCTTGCTCAGCAAAAGCATTTTTAAAATGGTATTTGGATGAATGAATTTGTGCGTCTTCTGGGTAATGATTAATTGCTTCTGTCCAAGCAAATTTTCCTTGGGCAAAGGGAATAAATTCTTTTATAGAAATATTATTATAAGTCTCATCCATTTCTTTTTTAAAAGCACTGTAAGGCAAATAAGTTGAGATTTGCTTGCCTTCAGAGGGGTAGGTAATCTTTAAAATATCTTTTGTTAGTATGACCTTGCGATTAGGTTCATTTGGAGCAAGAGTTATTTGACCATCGACTCCCGCCACATAGGTAATTAAAGATCCAATACCAATAATGATAAGACCAGAATGAATAACATAAAATCCATAAAGCCTTTTTTTAGGTGGAAGTCGTAATGTTGCCGCAAAAATAATTGACAGTAGCATTCCAAATTGAATGAGCATGAAGGCAAAAGTTTTATAGATCATTCTGTTGGCAAAATCAGTCCCGTAATAGCTCTCTAGGAATGTGCCTATGATCATGCCAATAGTAAAAAGGCTGATGACAATCACAGCAAATTTTAGGCTGCCAATAAAGCGCTCTACGCTGCCCCAATCTATATCCAAGAATTTTTTCATGGGAGATCCAATAAGTTAAATGTATTGAATCCTTTATATCACGACATTTTCAAGGCTGAAATCATTTAGTGAGTTTTAAAAAGACTCAAGAGATAGACAAAACCAAAAAGTATTGGTTGATGAGTAAGATAGATAAAAAGTGAATGCTTGCCAAGATAGTCTAGAGTTCTAAAAAACTTATTTATGGGAATGCTTAAATGCTGTAAGCCGTTATGTGTAGCAAAAATACCTAAAAGACTAGCTCCTAACCATGGAAATGGAGCAATATAGTCCCAAGACTGATGGGATAGTTCAAACCAGGGAATATTTTTGTCAAAAAAGATTGATGGTAAAAATAGGGCCAGCGCAACTAATAAGGAAAGTTTGGGATATTTTAAAAATAGTAATGAGACTAAGGAAATTAAAGCAATAG
>CANFNL010000142.1 GCA_947448205.1 Bacteriovoracaceae bacterium | reverse complement strand
TGAATTTCGATCACGTGACTGATGTCTTCAGATTTTTGCTGCTCTACTTTTTTAGTCTCATCAAGTTGTTGTTGGTGAGCATCATCTTCTGAAAGATTGATTTCTTTAGAAGCTGAGAGGCTCGTTTCTGGATTTGGAGAAGACGCAGTATCACCACGAGCAGATTCTATTACTTCAGGCTCCTTTGATTCGGTCGTTTCTGCGCTTGTTGATTGGATCACTTCAGGTTGCTTGGATTCAATTGTTTCATTTACCTTTGTATCTACAACTTCGGTACTGGTCGGAACCTTTATTTCCGTACTGCTTTTATTTTTAAAAGAAAAATATCGATCGAATCCTATTCCAGCAATTACCAAAGAGCCTCCGCCAATCGAAGCTTGCTTGGCATTTACGCTTGAAATTTTGGCATAAATCCTTTTAAAGAAACCGATTTTCTCTTCGTCGCTGCCAGCTTTTTTATTTTTAAAGTAATTAGAAAGTACATTTTTGACTTTAATCAGTGGGTCTTTGATCTTGGCGTAGGCAACATCGAGTTTTGATGTCGTTATCAATTCACGAATAAAAACTTTGTCAGTCATTTTATAAACTCCAAAAGTGCTAGGAGCATATTCTGAGTTTTTAATTAGCATATTAATTTTTTCTAATTCTTTTAATACTAATTCATTAGGAGCAGGGGTATTTTTAACATTTGACTCCACCTCTCTTTGAAGAACCGTCAGCAAATCTAGGAGCATCGCTTGTCTTATGATTCTATCTTTTATTTTTCCATTTTTTATAAAGCCACCATCGAGATCGGCAATCTCAGCTTTTAATTTATTAATAGTTAGTCCAAGATTTTTATCATCTTTTCGAAGAGTTATAATTTCACTTTTTAATTCACCAGATCGCTTAATGGTTAGTTGGATATCTTTGCTTTCGTTGGGAGAAAGTTTTACTTTTTTAAGCAGATTTAAATTATATTGCAGTGAGATTCTCTCTTCTAATAATTGGTCCATTTCGGATTTATAATTTTCAAATGCTTTTGCCCAATCAGTGATGACTACATAGGCTTTTGTAGTTTCTTCATCATCTAAAGGTAAGGTATTCATAAGAATTTTTTTTAAATTCTCACTATATCTTTTTATTAGCGGTAGAACTTCT
This sequence comes from Bacteriovoracaceae bacterium, assembly GCA_947448205.1. GTDB lineage: Bacteria > Bdellovibrionota > Bacteriovoracia > Bacteriovoracales > Bacteriovoracaceae > Bacteriovorax. The sequence goes on along the minus strand of CANFNL010000142.1, from coordinate 5,208 downwards.
TCATCATTAAAAAGATAAAAAGCAGGGTAACGGTTGTTATTCCAGTTGCGAAGAGAATTATTTAGAGATTTTTTCGCCTTATTAATCCATTCGATTCGGGGATACTGTAGCTGTATGATTTTTTCTTTAAAAGTAATAAGTTTTCTAGCTTTTAAGGCTTGGTTTAAGTCTGCTTCATAAGTCTCGCTCATGAAAATATTTTTAGCTAATTCAGTACAATTTGTGGCCGGTGCTTCGGCAGGCGAACGCGTGAGACTCCCACAAGAGGTGAGCAGCAAACAAATAAATGTAAGCAAGTAGAGCTTCATACTGTTTTTGTCGGCTAATTTTAGCAAATTCTTTAATGGAAGACGCAAAGACTGTCGAGAAAATAGGCAGTTAAGAAAATAACCGAGTTTGTCGATAAGGTAATGGACTCTTATGTTCTGGTGATTTTCAGGAGCCTTTATTTGTGATGACCAAATACTTAGTCATACTCTGCCTAGTGCTAGAGTCTTGCACCTTTAAGGTGCCGGCTTGGAATAGAGGGCCTTCATCTATTGCAAATTTTAATGACATTAAAACAAAAATGATCTCTTTTAAGGGCCGAGCAGTGGGCTCGGAAAAAGATTCTAATTGCTCAAAAGAGCAACTAGATGAGGACTTCAAGAGATTAATGGCTTCGCTTAAAAAAGATTCTTGTGCTCAGGATAACTACTTTTTGGACAAAGAAGAATTTGTTCAAAAAAATTGTCCGAAAATTAGAGTCCGAGGGCTCTTTGATCGCATTGTTAAAAAAACTATAGATGAAGAAAAAAGAAATATTGCTCCAACCGTTGTTCTCGATCCTATTGACCCTGAGTTTATAGCCTTGTACACAGAAGCTCAAAAGTATTTAAAAACCACTAATGAAATTAGTTTTGATGAAAACTATTCTATTGATGAAAGAATTGATTTAATTGCAACTTTTGTCGAAAATGTTTTATTACCCATCAGAGATCTGGTTGTAATAAAAAGAACTTATCAAAGTAAGGACCAAGATGGAAGTGAGTATTATAAAAATCTTTTGCCAAGCCTTCCTGAATCTTTTAGTCACGGATTAAGCAACGAGCAAACGGGTCTCCTTACCCAGGGACCAAATCCTGCAACATCTCCTTTCTATATGGAAATTACCTCTCTGGGAGGACGAACTTTAAAGTTAAATTTTTCTGCCTCAGATATTATTCGCCACGATGTGATTACTCTTTTGAAAGCTCCAACATCAAAAAACTATGTCCTTGCATTGAAATGGATGACCTTGCACATGATGCTCTCTCAAGTTTATCTTTATGATACGATTTTAGGGAGCAAAGGGGCTCTCCAAGTTCCTAATTCATGTCAAAACCAATTTAATGGCAATCTACCTTCTGAATTTAAATTTAAATTTGAAGAAGGAATGGGGGAGCAATTTCTTGAAAATATTTTAGCAGGTCACGGTTTGACTTTTAAAAAAGATGATAGCGCCTACTTGGATTATTATATTGATAATATAAATAAAGATCCAACTAAGGATGGCTATAGCGGAATGATTCCTTTTGAGAATTATAAAAACGCAAAAATTAATTTTAAGACTCAGGGAAATATCAATGAGATGACCAGACCACAATTTGATGATGTGGCCCATTTTCAAACAATAATGTCAACCAAGGCTTCGCAGGCCCTAGCTGTTTTTAGAGGACATATTCAAAATCAAAATATTACTTATGCGGGAAATGAAACATTTCAAAAAATACTCAATGCCTTTCCCGTTGATGAAATTGCTGAAATTCAACATGCGGATGGAAATAGTCAGCAGATCTATCCAGGAAAACAAAACCTTTCACTTTATCTTTTGGAGCTAATGAAGCAGCACGGTTTTATTGACTACACTCAATTAATTACAGAGAGAATGAAGAAAAAATTCGCAGGCAAAAAAGCTTTAATTGATTTTCCCTCGATGTATTCCTCTCCTGTTTGGCGAGATTGGAGTTTGAAACTTTTAGCTGATACATTTTATCAATACAGAGACCTTCCTACTAACTCAGAACTTCATCAGATAACATCACTGGCTTGCGAGAAAATGATCACTATGCCTAGTAAGGAAGTCCGTGAGATATGTGCAAAGGGAAATCGAGTGCAAAATCTCTCTGAGTTTTTAAGTGAATTTAGGTCGGGAGAAAAATATATCCCAACGAGAACTTTAGAGGAAGGACAATTTCAAGGAGTTTATCCACTGCTAAACATTATTTGGACCAAGCTTCGCGACTACACAGCGCTCTTGCCTGAGACTAAACCCTTTGAATTAAATTTTTTACTCGATCAGATGGCCGCTGGAAATCCTTGGGCCCGATTAAAGTTTAGTTACATGATCGCTTTAGATCAGTTAGAATATCAAAAAGAAGGTATTGCACCAGTCTATGAAGTTTCAGGACTTTGGCTTAAGACTAATGAAAAAGCACTTTGTGAAAAGAGCAATGTAGATTTAAAATATACAAAAATAAAAGAGGCAGGTGGTATTTTAGGATTAAATTCCCCACTTACTTATAATCATGCGGAAAAAATTCTTACAGGCAGTGAGAAAAATGCAATTTGGCGAAATATAATTGAGGATATCGATCATAGAAATGCTCAGCTCTTTAGTGTAACGAGTGGAAATAAAAATTTCTATAATATTGCTGAAGAGCTGTCTAATAAAACCATACTTAGTCTCGATAGTGCCTTGAAGACAGGAATCAATATTTCGGATAGCACACGCCAAGAAATCACTACTGTCGCCAAAAGTAATGAAGCTCAAATTGGAAATTTTTTTCTAAAACTCTATAAAGTTAAAAACGATGTTGAAAGACAAAAAAAACTTTTTGAAGATTTTTCAAAAACCAATGGGATAGATAACACCTTTAATTTAAAACTCAATTTTTTAGCTGTCGATGATTCTTATAAAAAACCGATTTACAAAGATATTTTAAAACAGGCAGCGTTGGCGCGTAAACTTCAGATCCTCTCGCATCTTGAAACTTTTTGTAGAATGGATATTAATGATCAATCTGAATTTAAAAATATATTTTATTCAACTTCTAAAGCGCAAAATGAACTCAATCAAATGGCGGGACTGCCAGGTATTCCAGATGAAGTTTTAAAAAAAATAAATGAAATGTCCCCCAGCGAATTCAGAGACATGTGGTGGGGGATTGGTTCTGGAGTTGCGGGAATGGCAGCCGTTATGGTGGGGGGAGCCTGCAGTATTGCTACAGGAGGCTTGTGTGCTCCTCTCGGCGGAGTGATGGCCGTGGCCGGATTAGCTTCCATGGGCATTCAAGTTAAATTAACGGCTAATGAGATTGAGCGAAAAGTTGATGCTGATGTCTCAGAGAAAAAAGTGAAGGTGATGGAGGATTTAGGCTTTGCTAATCTTGGAAGTGCAGATGAGATTCATAGAAGTTATGCTTGGAGTGCTTTTGAAGCTATCAGTATTTTTCCATTAATTGGTGTGGCGACGAGGTCAATTACACTTGGGCCGAAACTTGTTTTAGCTTCGGCAAAATCCATTATGCAACAAACAGGAAAGACTGCTTTTAGAGCAGCCGTGAAATCAGCTATAGCCGAAGAAGACGTTCGGACCGCTAGGTATCTTTTAGGAGTAGACAGTGTTTCGAAGAATTTAGGTTTGGACAAAAAGAGTTTAGATATTGCTAAAAATAAAATTGATATGATCAGAAAATTATATACATCTGGAGAAATTGATCTTGAAACAATGCTCTCTCAAATTGGAAAAGTCATTGATCCCGTAAAAAGAGCAAAGCTTGCTGCTGCTAAAACAATCAGAAGTGAAATTGGAAATGTAACAGTCAAAGAAACCAAAGAGCAAATTGATCGTCAAACAGCTAAAGTTGTCTCACAATATTTTGCAGATAATGCCAATGATATGCATCGATTGATTAAAGGCTACTCAGGTGAGCGCTTAGATAAGGCCGTTCGTATTATGTCTGAAATTAATGCCAAGGATAGAATTGGGCGCCGAATTCCCATCTATAGTGGAGTTCGCGATTGGTTTTTCAAAATGAGAAATGAATCTCTTGCCAAAAATGCCTCTAAAATTTTAAGAATTGAAAAAGAGCTGGCCACTCTAAGTTCAAAACCAGGAAGTCTTGAATCTTTTATTAATAAAAACATGGAAGATCTAACAGATATCTTTATCGATATTCCTTTGAAAAAAAGAGAAATACCTTACATTGTCCAAATTCAAGGGATGCCGGAATTTAATTTTTTCCAGGGGAGAAAAATTCCACTATTGAGCATGATGAGTGAAGGACAAACTCTTAAAAAGGTTTTTACCGCTAGGGCCAGATTAGTTTATGAATCTTATAAGGCTGAAGCGAGATCAACTTTGAAATTAAAACGATTTGTTCAATCACAAACGACCCTGGCTGCTTTTCATTCATTCCAATACTCAGTTGCTGAGATGGCCAGTCGAAAAAGCGAGCAAGAGAGTTTGAAAATAATGGCTGATTATCATTCAATAGAAGAAAAATTTTCGCAAAAGCTATTTGCTAAATATACTGAGGATGGTGCCATTAGATCGAAAATGGAGTATGGGGCATTTAAAAAATTAATTACTTCACCTAGTGGATTAAAAGATCAAGCCATCGCCGAAGCACTCTGGGAATCCGTTCCGGCCGATGAGTTAATGGGAATGAAAGAGGTAGGAGCATTTGCTCACAAGGCAGTTATGGAGCTTTCTAACTATAATGACATGGATACATTTCAGCGTTACTTAAATGCATTAAGAATATTAGTTATCAATCGAGATCCAGCAGTCTTGGAAATAATGTAATATTGTAAAATATGAACCTATTGGCCCTACTCATAGCACTGACCATTGGAAGCTATCTATATATGGCTTCCATGGAAGTAAAAAAAAATCACATTAAAAAAGGTGAGCATCTTTCCACTGCAAAAGAAAAAGGTGAAATTATAGAAAAAGTGAAAGCGGTTAAAGCGCCCTCAACTTTAGATGCCGCTAATTCAGTCGAAGATGAAAATACAACAAAGTAAAACGACTCAATGACATTACCGCGCTAAATTGACCGGTTAGGTACCAAGCGACTTTGTCCTAATCGGTCTATGCTGCTTTTTTTTGAATCTGATCTATTTTGATTAGCTTTATCGGCCATTCTCCAAAATAAGCTTCCCATTTTTCATCTTCGTAACAAC
>CANFNL010000141.1 GCA_947448205.1 Bacteriovoracaceae bacterium | reverse complement strand
TGACGATTGAAAGCTTTGCCTTACTTTTCTTCACTGAAGCTCTCTGCGTTATTTGACTCATTTTAATAGCAAGGATCTGAAAATTTCGATTAGAGATCAAAGCCATGAAGAGATAAGCAGCTATGATCGCCCCCAACTGCCCCCAAGCGCCTACTCCCATAGGCCCTGAGAGACCTTGGAACAAAGAAATGGCCACTAAAATCATGCAAAAATACTTAGCCTTAACAGGTATAATCATCATAAAGGAGAAAACTCGATCGGGAAAAATTACGGCATAGGCCACACACAGCGAACTCACTAACCCCGAAAGACCTACTAAAGGAAAGGAATAAATGGCTGAACCATGAAAAAAAAGAGCGCACACTGCTAAATAAAGCAGTCCACCACCAATAACTGTTGAAAGAATAAAATTCATGTAACGTTTTGTTCCCCAATTAGCTTCAAATTCTGAGCCCATTAACCAGAGCATCAGACAATTCAAAATCACTTCGATGATTGAATGGGATAAAAAAGGGTAAGTAATAAGCAAATAGATATGGCCTTTGAGAAATTGTTCGGCCGATAATCCTAGAAATCCCCCTAAATAAAGTGAAGCCATTTTTGAGAGAGCAAATTCTAAAATAAATAAACTTGCGGCCGTAATAATTATAATTTTATTAATGATTGTAAGTTTTGGTAAATATATTTGGGACTGTTCCATTATGGGTCCTAAGTTAAAGTTTGAGAAATTTCTATTAAAACACCACCGGTTGATTTTGGATGAATAAAATTCACCAGACAATTATTGGCGCCAACAAAGGGTTTTTCGTAAATTAAAGTATAGCCTTGAGCCTGCATTTCAGCTGCTTTTTTTGCGACATCGGGAACTTTAAAGCAGAGATGATGAATGCCCTCTCCATTTTTTTCAATAAATTTTTGAATTGGCCCATCACCATTTATGGGACAAACAAGTTCGATATGAGCATGCTGATCTATAGAGGCAAAAGCCGTCGTTACTTGTTGTGATTCTACAACTTCTCTCGTTGGCGAAAAAACCAATCCGAGGTCCTCGTAAACTTTTTGAGCGCGCTCTAAACTAGAGACGGCTATAGCAACGTGATCTAAAAAGCAATCTTGATTGAACATGATAAACCCTGGTTTATACTTTTAATTAATTCTAAAGACGAGTGAGCCTAGGGGTCAACTGCTTTTGTACAATCATTTGGATCAAAATTCGGAACGGCTGGCTGAGTGGGTGGCACACAGGTCCCTGCCTTGCAATCTCCGTAGGTCATTACTGGAGAACATTTCAAAGCACAAGCAACACTACCATCAAGTTTAAAGCCTGATTTGACAATATTACAACTTATCACTGGCTCTTGAGCGCAAAACTCTTTTGAGACACAAGACTGGCCCGCGGATTTACCACAGAATATTTGACCAGATCCATTTGGATTATGGGGAGCGCATGATCCAGTTGATTGGTTACAACACAGAGTTGAGCACTCAAAATCAGAAGCACAAGTCGCCCCTATTGCCTGGTTTCCGATAACAGGAGTTTGGTCTACACATTGAGTAACTAAATCTTTTGACCAACAACGAGAGTTAAAGCAGCATTCATCAGCTCCACATGAATTAGAATTCTCACATTGCTTAAAAGCTGTTGTTAATACTTCTTTTCCTTCAAAATTAGTTAAAGATGGACGAATGAGTTGAAGCTTTATACTTTTATCGACGGCGATACTTACTTCTTTGCCATCTTGAATATAAAAAATTTCAATTGATGAATTGACGTTACAGGAGCTAATTCCTTCATTGGTATATGGATCATAGTTAAGAGCTCGAATATTACAGCCGTCTACGTAATTAGAGACTCCTGCAGAAGTTGAGTAGGATTTAGTTCGACTTCCAAAATGATCGGTCGATCCCATGTAACGTACTCCGAGAGGAAGTGAGAGTTTTCCCGCCCGTGGAAACATCAGCGAGCGAAAGCCAGTATTTAAAGAATGCAAATCAGTTATTAAACTCGTGCGATAATCTCTAGTTTGAAAAAGTCCAAAACCATTTGTGTTAAAAATAGCATCGCTGTTAACTTGCCAATTTGAATCATCAATAGATCTATAGGGACCTCGATAATAATAACCATTAACTAACGTTGAGAGATCATAGCCAATATCCGGAGCTGTTGAATCAAATAATTCATTAAGCCCAACCACAGAATTTTCATCTGGCAGACAAACACTTCCAGCGAGGCTCGTGACTAATGGAGATCTTACTCCAGCAGCTTCACTCCAGACTTGAGGACGAGTGGGAATAGATGAATACTTATCAGTGGAGCCTGCAACAACTCTGTTGTCAAAGAGAGTTGAGTCGACAATTTTAGCGTAAGAATAGAGACAACGATCAGTATACGCTGAACAACTCGATGACTGAGTTGTCGGTATAAAAGTTGGATCGTCTTCGAGTTTTAAGCCTCTGCAATAAAGAGCATTATCTCTTGGATTAGAAACTATTTCTTTACTAGGATCTGTCGTATAATCAGTATAATCATAAAGATCGTAACCTAAGCGCATTTTACTAAAAGGCTTATTGCTCATATCGATAACTAAAACTTGGATGTCAGTCTTAGGAATAATTCCTGGAGCACGGGCCACAGTAGTATCTAAAATCACTGATTGCTTATCAACTCCAAAATTAAAACGAACTTTAACAAATTTATTGGATAGTGCCGAAATATTTAAGCCAGCAAGATAGAGATAGCCTTTAAAGTTCTTGGGTATTGTTAATTTCTTTTTATAGGTTCCATCGAATGGATCTACTAAGTGGGAGAGCTCTACTCGCTGAGAGATGAGAGTGGAATCAGTAGTTGTTGAAGATCCGCCACCAATAGCACCTGAGTTAGTAGTAGAGCCATTTGCTGCTCCAGCAAGCCCAGTACTTTTCGAGCTCGCAAGACCTCTTCTGACAGCTGTGCCTTCAACACATGAAGTGACGAGTAAAATAAGCGAAAATAGCATCGGTTGAATCATTAAGAGATGCCTTCTAAATTTAGACTCGTTTTTCATACCCAACTTCTCGGTTTAACTTATTAATTATTTTAATTTTAGATGAGTTAAATAGGACAAATACTTGAAGAAATAGCTTGGTTTAAGTGAAATCTTAGGAAGTTAAGGGACTAAGCTCATCATTTAAGTGCATTTTCAAAACTTTAAAAGTGACAATTTATCTTGGCACTATTAAAAGTTTATAGCTCTATTAAAGGACAATTAACATAGCTCTAAAGCCGCTTTAAAAAGTAATAAATTTTGACCATTACCAAAGTCATTAAAAGAGTGAGATATGCATCGGGAAGAGAAAAAAGAAAAGTTGTCACTGCCTTTAACAGAGGATCTTGGATGGGAATAAGCAAGAGAGTAGAACATTCTAAAATTAAATTAATAATAACTGCAAAAGCGACTAGCTTTACATTTTTTTTAACAAGTATGCGGCTTTTAGAAAAATAATTCCCTTCAGCTTCATCATCGAGCACTGCGATGAGGGGTGCCATAGCAAAGAAAATTAATGCAAAAACACCAGGGATGAACAAAAGCAGAAGTCCAAATAAAAAAAGAAAGGAGTAATAAAGATTATACAGAAGATAAGTGGGAACAAAATAGGCAAGCTCTCCTACTCCTCCTTGCTTCTTTTTTTCTATAAGGACGACCTGAGAAATCACAAAAAAAACAAAGACCGTCGATAAAAGAGAAAAAATAATATAGCTAGTACTCTCGTTACTTATCCCTAATAAAGGATAGAGCAACTCAATGTTGGCGATACATAAAAGAGCAATAAACGCCAAGAAATAATTTTTTTTATCAGCAAATAGCTCCCTATTGGATGCTTTTATAAAATCCCAAAAAAGATTTAGACTACTCATTTAACGGGCCTCAAAGGTGCGCTTTTCTTTATTTTTAAAAACATGAGGAACAGTAAAAATTTGATTGTGAAATGAAATATAATATCCAGGAGAGAGAAGCTTTGCTGCTAATAAGGCTTCTGTTACATTTTGTGTCGCATCGGTATCTTCAAAGCCCATTGGAATCATCGCACCGGTAAAAACCACTGGAACTTTCAGCTCACTCATTTTTAAAAAACAGTATTGAGCAGATAACGCCATCGTATCAGTTCCATGCAAAACTACAATTGGAGAACCTTTTTGGGATTGTGCAACGATAGTTTGGCAGATTAATTCTCTATCGCTCTCATCCATATAGAGCGAATCTTTAGAGAGAAGTGGATGAACTAATATATTAGTGTAGGGCAAGCGAAGTTTAGAGAGAATTCGATTTTTAATTGAAGTCCCACGATTTTCCAGGGAACCGTCAAACTCATCGTAGGTTTTTTCAATTGTGCCACCCGTTGTAATAATAATAACGTCCGTTGGGGAATTTTTAATAGTATTTTGCATGATTTTATTAGGCATAACCTTGACTCTTATCTAATTGCTCTCATAGTGTGATAAAACTTTCTTTATTTTATGTTTTTAGGCAGGAGATTGCAATTATGACTTCACGCAAAGGTATCATTAGCGTCAACACAAATGACATTTTTCCAATTATTAAAAAATGGCTTTACTCAGAGCATGACATTTTTTTAAGAGAGCTCGTGGCCAATGCCACTGATGCAATCACGAAACGTGCAACTCTGGCCCGCTCACTCAATCAAGAAATTCCGACTGGCGCCATCACTGTAACTGTCGATAAAACGGCAAAAACAATTGTTATCGAAGACAATGGTCTGGGAATGACTGAAGCTGAAGTTGAAAAATATATTGCTCAACTAGCATTTTCCGGTGCCCAAGAATTTGTGACAAAAATGAAAGACCAAGGCAATACTTCAACCAACGATATCATTGGAAAATTTGGTTTAGGTTTTTACTCGGCATTCATGGTTAGTACGCGAGTTGAAGTTGAATCACTTTCAATGAATGAAGGATCAGTTGCTACTAAATGGATTTGTGAAGGTGAAACCGATTACACATTTGAAGAGTCTGCTAAAAGTGACGTGGGCACAAAAATTACCCTTCATATCAATTCTGAATCTGAAGAATTTCTAGATGCTTGGAAAGTATCATCGACACTTAAAAAATTCTGCGATTTCATGCCTTATGAAATCAAAGTTAAGAATGCCGAAGCTAAAGATGAAAATGGTCACCCTGGTCTAGTTAATGAGACTCAGCCACTTTGGAAAAAGGATCCTTTAACATTAACTGATGAAGACTATAAAAACTTTTATCACAAGCTTTTTCCAATGGATGGAGATCCTCTCTTTTGGATTCACTTAAAAGTTGATCACCCTTTCACACTTGAAGGTGTGCTCTTTTTCCCTAAGCTAAATCCGAATAAGCCGTTTAATGAATCAAATATTCGCCTTTATAATAAACAAGTCTTTGTTTCAAATAATGTTAAGGATATTGTTCCTGAATTTTTATCTCTATTGAAGGGGTGTATTGATTCAAGTGATATACCTCTTAACGTTTCAAGGTCTTCACTGCAAGGTGATCCAAACATAAAAAAAATCTCTAACTATGTTATTAAAAAAGTAGCTGAGAGTTTAAAGAAATTATTCAATAACGAACGCCCGCGTTTTGAAAAAATTTGGGAAGACATTTCACTATTTATTAAATATGGTGCTATCTCTGATCCAAAATTTGATGAAATGATGAGAGATTTCGTTATCTTTAAAAACTCTGAAAATAAATTCATGACTCTAAACGAATATAGAGAATCTGTACCGGCCAATTTCAAAGAAAAACTTCAAGACAAAGTGCTCTACTTTGAAAAAGGTAAGTCAGATCATGCTCTCAGAAAAGAGCTATTGGCCAATGGACTTCATGCTCTTGAAACTGAATCCTACATAGACCCGCATTTTACTCAGCATGTAGAAATGACAAAAAGAGGTGATCACTCTTATAAATTTGCCTCTGTTGACTCAGAAATATCATCGCTTTTAGAGCAAGACTCCACAACTGACTCAGACATTAAAGTAAAAGATCTTTTTACTGACGTACTCATTGGAAAAGCAAAAGATATCGCTGAGAAAACCGACGATGAAGAAGAGATGGATTCTTTAAATCATGGTGGATTAAAAGATATTGAGATTGTAAAAATAAAAAATTCTACATCTCCTGCTTATTTTAAAGTAGATGAGCAAATGAAGAGAATGCACCAGATGGCTAAGAGTATGGGCAATGAAGCCATGTTTCCTGTAAAGAAAACTTTGGTTATCAATCCTGGAAGTCCATTGATTCAAAATGCCCTAAAGCTTCACGAAAAAGGAGCTGACACTTTAGTAAAAAAAATCTGTCATCATGTAGAAGACCTCGCTCATATTTCAAGCGAAGGCTTAAATCATGAAGACCGAGAAGCTTTTGTTATTCGCACTCAAGAGTTAATGCAAGAATTAACCAATTTAGCCTTATAAGATTAGGTTCCAGGAGACTTCTGGGG
>CANFNL010000140.1 GCA_947448205.1 Bacteriovoracaceae bacterium | reverse complement strand
GCTTAAGCAACTAAAAGGACATGTCTCATTTACAGAAAAACTTGCTACGTTGGGCGAAATGTTCGCAGGAATCATACACGATATCAATAATCCATTAATGATGATTGAAGGAAATGCTAAGCGAATAAAAAAGCGGGTTAGCGATGAAGAAGTGATCGAGTTGGCCAATAAAATTGAAATGAGCTCAAAGAAAATTTCAAAAATTGTTCAAGGTATAAAAGTCTTTATCCGCCAAGATAGTAATCAGCCATTTGAGAGGGAAGAGCTTGGTAAAATTTTGGAAGATGCTATTATTATTTGTGAAAACAAACTAAAAGAGAACAATGTAGCACTTGATGTTGACCCTAAATTAAATAACATAAAAATCAATTGCAATTTTACTCAAATATTTCAAGTTTTTGTAAATCTCATTTCAAATTCTATAGATGCGATAAGTTCTCTTCCTGAAAAATGGATTAAAATTAGTCTGCTTGAGGAGGTGGCGGCTAATCCTAATCAAGTAACAATTCAATTCATGGACTCAGGTCTTGGTATTCCTAAAGAAATCCAAGAAAAAATTTTTCAGGCTTTTTTTACTACTAAAGGGCGTGGTGTCGGATCAGGATTAGGGCTCTCACTTTGCAAAAAAATCTTAGAGGCTCATGGTGGCAATCTTTTAATTAAAGATGAAAGTTCCAATACTACATTTCTTATTCACTTAAATCTAAACTAATTGACAATTAGTTTGTATTAAATGAAAAAACTCCAAAAGCCCCACTTGAAGCAGTAAGAATAATCTTAGAATTTGATTTGCTTATTTTTTTAATGGCCATAGAAAATTCAGCAAGGTTTTTAATTCTTTTCTCATTGATATGCGTAATATAATCTCCAATGTGCAACCCTAATTCTGCACCTTGAGAATCTTCATCTACCGCCGTAATAATGATGTGTGATTTTGCCTCAAGAAAATCTTTATACAAAATTGCTCCATCAACAGCATAGAGCTCATCTATTGAAATAAGGATATCTGTGCATACATTTTGCAAAACCAATCCTTCGAAAAAACATGATATTCTCTTGTTAACGGTTGGAAGCACATCTATATTAGCCTTCTTATTTTTAGTAAAATGCTCATTCTTAACTTTTAGTCTTAGCGTCTCTCCATTGCGAGAAATTTTAAATTTTAAAATCTCACCAAATTTGGCAAGATGAAGAAGATCAAAAATATTTCTGCGTCTTGGAAATTTTTTACTAATAATGTTTCCGTGTCGATCAATTTCTAAACCGTTTATTTCGATTAAAATATCGTTTCGCTTTAGACCCGCTTTTTTAGCCAAGGAATTTTTTAAAATACGATTAATGATTATTCCTTTTACAACTTTTTGATTTAAGTACTCCGCATTGGCAGCAGAGTTCTTTTGAATAATTGCGCCTAGCTTACACAACTCAACTTCTTCGTTGGCTAAAAGTTGAGGTAAAATATTTTTTATAATATGAATGGGTGTGATGAAGGCAATATTGACTGCTTCGGCAACAATTGCAGTATTAAGGCCGATCACTTTTGAATTCTTCATGACGGCTGGACCACCAGAATTTCCAGGGTTAATTGCCGCATCGGTTACAAATCGCTCAACACTATCAATGGATCCTGCGATAAAATTAGAAATTTCTCCTCCTGACATATTAGGCTCGACCATTCCCAAAGGATATCCGATTGCCTCAATCTCTTCTCCTCGCCTGATATTTTCTGATTCAGCAAACTCTAGATGAGGGAGATTTTTTAATTTAGCAATTTTTTTAAACCTCTCCAGCTCTTCCTTTGAAAATTTTAAAAGTGCCACATCTGGCTCAAGTGATTCAACCACTCCAACTACTTCGACCTTAAATGGTTCATCACTGGTGAGCATAGAGTGTATCTCAATGTGTGTCGCATTTTTAGCGACATGACCATTTGTTAAAATATAGCCTTCAACATTTTCAAGCTTGATAAAAAAGCCTGAGCCGACCCATTCATCATGTACAATCATCCGAGGATCTAAAACGGATCTGGGATTAACCTCTAAAACACCACGAACGTGAATCCTCACCACTGAATTCATGGCCGTTAGATATTTAAGATTTTCTTTCTTAATGCTCTTCTTAATGATATTTTTTTTCATGATCTGTCTGCCAGACTTTTCTACCACATGAAGAAAAACCTATCGCAAGACTTAGTAAAAGAAAAATTTGTACTACTGCAGTGGTTAATGAACAGATTTTTATTTTCATCATAAAGAATTCTCCTGATGATTAATCTTCAAACAAAATGATATAAAGAATAAATACCAATTTATAATGGCTATGATTGAAATTGTATTTAGAGCATAACGTATAACTTGTTGACTTGACGATTAGCACGTAAGTGCCCAAGATTTCTTATGTCGCTGGATAATTTTTGGCCACTATCGAAAGAATGATCAATTTCTATAGATGAAATCAATCCCTTAACTTCCTATTCTTGGCATCCCTCGTGCAACCTAACTAGTTTAGGGGGCTTTATGAATATTCAAAAAAAGATTGCTACTTTTCTTTGTATCATGTTGTTTTCAACAACTGTGCAACCAAAGAGTCTCTCAATTAGCGAATCCACTACTCACAATGTAAATGCAGTAGCAAAAATGATAAAAGCCATTCAGCCTGAATTAGACAAAAGTGATCGAAATAGAATTGCGTATTCTCTTTATATGAATTCAAAAAAATATAACATTGACCCTAAGTTAATGATCGCTATCATTGGTACTGAATCTGATTTTAGAAATGAGAAAATTTCAAGTACTGGAGATCTTTCATTAGCTCAAATTAACTGCGGTATTTGGAACAAAGAATTCACTCGACTAGGTCTTGATAAGCTTAATTCAAAAAGACTAAAAAAAGACGAAGGTTACGCCTTGTCGAAAATGGCAGAGATTTTAAATATTTTAAAAATTAGGCATGCAAAAAAAGACAAACAATGGTTTGCTCGTTATCACTCTCATACCAAAAAACATAAAAATGAATACAGTATAAAAATTGAAAAGCGTATGAGAATGATTGCTTCAATTAATTAAGTATAAAACTTTGGAGTCGCCTCTTTAATAACTCCATTTATAGCATCGACAATAAATTCTTGATTAAGCGAATCGCCGTAGAAGCAGTATTGCTTAGCCGAAAGTATTTGCTCAACTTGCTTTATTTTCTTTTGAGCTATCATATTACCAGCAACAGTCTCAAAGGCATGCAAAGTAAAAAGATATTCTAAATGAAGGGACTTTTCCACTTCCTTCATACGTAGTACCAGTGAATCAACATGGCTTAATTCTCTCGAGTTTGGTGGATTCAATTTTATCTCCACCATGCCTTTGGAAAACTTGTTCTGAATTACTTTAAACCTTAAAAAACTTTGAAAAATCTCTAGAAATTGCTGTATCACAAGTTTTGGCTCTATCACTAATTCTAAATTTCCATTGGGCCATTCATCATTATTCTCATTATTGCTTATAAAGGTGAGAAATAAGCTCTTATCTTTTTCTGTAATTTGACAATCTTCAGACAGGAGGAAATCCCAATTGAATACTTTCTCTTCAGAAGCTTCTAGTGATAATTTTTCACTGAGAATTACTTCGGCTAAATTCTCCCAAGCTTTTTTGTCTTTAGTTTTAATTTTTTTAAAAAATCCAATGGCCAGTGAAATTTTCAAGCAAGTAAGCTCAATTTTCTCCTGACTATGGTTTTTGATTTTGAGACAACCTTTGAGCTTATCTCCTTGACGCCATTTTTCACCTACGACCTCTACGCTATACTCAAGTGGTTTTAGAAAAACAACTCCTCTCATACTTTACCCTCAAATACTTTATCTACATTTCCACAAAGGTAAATATCGCTTAAATCTTTATTGAACAAAACGGCTAATCTACCACCAAGAGTTTCGATAACGATCTCTTTTTCCCAGGAATATTTTTTAGCCGCTGCTATCGCAGTTGCTGTTACACCCGTCCCACATGAAAGGGTCTCATTTTCTACCCCCCTTTCATAAGTTCTGACTCTTAGATGTCCCAATTTAATCACTTCATAAAAATTGGCATTCGAGCCGTTGATAAAAAGTGGATTGTAGCGAACAGCTCTACCTTTTTCAAAGACAGGAAACTCTCGAATATTATTAACCTCAAAAACGCAATGGGGAACACCTGTGTTTAGATAAAGCGAGTGTGAATTCTCAACATCCAGTGAACTTAGGTCAATCTTAGCAATGTCATAAAGTTCAGTCATTTTTAAGCGATAGCCATAGACGGGGTCAATTCCACATTGATAAATGCCATTCATTGTTTCAAAAATATATATTTCTTTTTTCACTTCAAGCTTATGATTTGCAAAAGCAGTAATGGCGCGTGCTCCGTTGCCACACATTTCCACTTCACCACCATCGGAATTGATATATCTCATTTTAAAATCCGCTTTGCTGCTTTTTTCTAAAAGCAAAACACCATCTGCGCCTATGCCTGATTTTAGCAAACATAATTTTTTCCAAAGAGTTCTCTCTGTTGCTGAAACAATATTTTCTCGATTATCAATAACGATAAAATCATTTCCTGTTGCATTCATTTTTGTAAAATCTAAACTTTTCTTACTTTTAGTCATCAAAGATCCCAATAGCCAATCATTACGGTGTTACTTTAGGCAAAATGATACTAGCACGCTAGGTTTTTTCTGAATAGAGGCCAATATGCAACCAATTTTAGCAACTTTTAATGGCATTGCCTTTGCTATTTCGATTATGCCTAACTCGAAGGCTTATACTGGGGGAAAAAATGTCTTTAAAGCAACTCGTGCTCTCTGCATTTCTACTATCATCTTCTCTTACATCATCTCTATCCTATGCTGATTCAATTGGTTGGGGAAATCGTCCTAACCCAGGAGCTGGCTCGACACGTCCCAACCTGCCAACAGTTCCAAATGATCCTTGGGCCAATGAAAATTCATCATCGAATTCAAAAACTGTAGAGGAAAATATTCAAAAATATTTCAGTGGTCAAAGTAAATTAGATCTACTTGCAGATTTTTATATTCGCTCGCAACTCCAGGGAGTAAGGATTAAGGATATCACTATTATTGCAAGCACTGAACAAGGAGCTGGTCAGGCAAGTTTGTTATTAAATGGACAATTTCTTGAGTCTTCGAAACTCGTAGCTCGGCAAATGGCTTCTTATTCTTTCAAAGTTGATCCTTTCGCAAATATTGTAGGACAGTCTCTAAGTTCAATTGAACTAGGTATGCAAGGACGTTTTTATGTCGAAAAAGTTATCTTTAATGTTTTTGAAGCTTCTTCTTCTACTTCTACTGGCTCAGGCCATTCAACTGAAGGCACACGAGCCGAAGTCATCAGACAACAGCTCAATGAGCGTATTCAAGAAGAAGGTGGCTTGGAGCTTTTCCGAATATTTAATTTAGGGATGGAAAAGCGAGGACAAATTATTAAGCGAGTAAGTGTTATTGCCAGAAGTGATCGTGGATTTGCTCAAGCTTCACTTCTGGTAAACAACCAACAAATAAGTACAGCACAGACAGTATTTATGGGTTCTAATCGTCTGACATTTGAATTAGGTCAGTCAATGAGTATTGGAAGAGAAATTCAAAGCCTAAGATTATATTTTCGAGGAAATTTAACCGTTGAAGAAGTCTCAATTGAAATAGAATCTCGCGAAGGTAGTCGCAATCCACTCCCTCCATCAATTGAGCAAAGATTTGAACAAATTCTTAATCAGCGCTTATACGATACAAGTGGAGTTGACCTAAGATCTTTAATCCAGATACCGTCTCGCTTTGATGATCGCGTAATTAATTCTGTTGATTTGATTTTAAGAAATAGTGATATGGGCGTTAGACTTAAATTATGTCAAGTGATTCAAGACCGCTTCCAAACTGCAAACTGTAGCGTTCCAGTAATTACTAGCTCAGGCGCTCAGGTCGTAAGACTTCTTGGAGTCAACCTAGCTAAGTTGAGAGAAACTACACTTTCTTCTCGAATGGGAATGATTGATATCGATAGAATCGTTATCAACTTCAGATAATTCTTCCCCAAAACTGTTTTCCACACACACTAAAAAAGGCCCTGATTATACCAGGGCCTTTTTTACAACTTAAAGTAAAAGTGAATATGATCGACCACTTGATTCATTTCTAAAAATTCTCTCTCTTCTTCCAAATAGGAAAATTTTATTAATCCAGGCTGATTAAAAAAGAAGCGTTGAGGCTTATAGTGAAAATGTTGATACTTAGGAAGTCGCTTCGTTTGATTCGAAATAAAATTAGTCGTATTAACTGCCATATAATTGCAAAGGGCTTCTGCCCAAAAATTATTAGTCACAACACCTTTAACTTTATTTAGTAGATAAATTAGCTCTTTGCTGTCATTGCCTTTATGCATGTAAAGATTATTATGTCCCAAATCGATTTTAGCAAATAGCTCAGAGATTAACTCTTGGTCTT
>CANFNL010000139.1 GCA_947448205.1 Bacteriovoracaceae bacterium | reverse complement strand
TAGAGCCCCAAAAAATGTCCCATTTCATGTAGTACGACGGTTGGTAGATCATAGGAGTAGGTTGGGTTCACATTCATTGTTAACTCAGTACCAAAATCGCGATAATTGACAATAATATCTGCGTGAGAAAATTGGATATAGCTGCCCAAAGTGGAATTACTTTGAATAGTTCCATAATACTGAGTGATGGCTATAGCATTACGGCTGACATCGCTAAACCAGAGATGAGATTTATAAATTCCCATCTCGTTATCATAGAAAGCACTAAGGTTTCCGTTGGTGTCATCTCCAGTTTTTGTTGTCGTTGTAAAAGGTATTTTAAATAAGACTAGTGAGCTTGGTGCAAGCGCCGCATTCCAATTGCTTGCCATGGTTTCAAGAGGATTAATTCCATTAAAGTCGGCATTGAATTCGTTTGAGATTTTGAGATCTAATCCTGCACTTGGAAGACTGTCCCATCGGCCAATGGTGGCCACACCGTTGAAGTTTGGAGACGCTGAAGCTGCCTGGGTACCCGTTGAGGTCTGTTTGCAGGACAAAAGGGTTAGGGTGAATAGAGCGCTAAGAAATAAGCTTTTCATCTCTCTATTATCGGAGCGATTAAGTAGAATCTTAGGCAGAAAAGAGGGGAGGAAAAAGTAAATCTCCCCTGGCTTTAATTACTAAGAGTTAGCTCTCTTATGATCGGCGATAAATATCTCTAGTCCTTTATCAGTTAGAGGATGCCTATAGAGAGATTTGACCACTGAAAGTGGCATTGTGCCTACATCTGCTCCTAAGAGTGCAGCTTCTCTAACATGGGCCGCATGACGAATGGAAGCGGCCAAGATTTTCGTAGTGAAGCCAAAATTATCATAAAGCGCCCTGATTTCGGACAACAGGTCGTTGCCAGAATGGCCAATATCATCGAGTCTTCCAACAAAAGGAGAAATATAAGTGGCTCCGGCCTTCGCGGCCAGTAGCGCCTGGTTTACAGAAAAGCAAAGGGTCACATTAGTTTTTATATTTTTGGCACTAAAGTATTTACAAGCAGCGATTCCTGCCTCGGTAAGTGGAAGTTTGATAACGACATTTTTATGAATTTTAGAGAGCTCTTCGCCTTCTTTGATCATTTCTTCTAAGTCCAAGGCAATCACTTCGGCAGAAATTGGTCCGTCAATTAATCCACAAATTTCTCTTATTACATCTTCTTGTTTTCTTCCCGTCTTTGCTATTAATGAGGGATTTGTTGTTACCCCATCAATAATACCCAACAAAACCGCTTCTTTAATTTCAGAAACAATACCGGTATCTAGAAAAAATTCCATCTGGATCTCCTTGGCAGATATTTAATAAACTCCAACAAAGGTACAATTTCGCGCCTTTTTCATCAAGTTTTTCCTACTATTAAGTTAGATATAAAAATAAGTTATACTCTTTCTATGAACAACTTTCTGCTCGCTCTAATAGTTTTGATGATGAATCCGGCGTTATTAAAGGCCGCAAGTACGATTAATCGACCAATAGAAACTCTGCAAATAGATGCGGATTCTTTTTATGATGTTAATTTTGATTATTCGAGATTTTCTGGAAGAGTGACTGACCGTGATTCAACAACTTCTATCGTTAAAGTCTCCAGCGAAAATAAAAATGTAAAATATTTTAGAGCTGGTGATGTAATCGAATTTAAAATTCAAAATAATAAAGAAAGCGACTTTTGTCAGGGAAATGTGAGGAGCATCGAAGAGAATTATTTTGTAATGTTTGTAAAAGACCTCTATCCTTGTTTTCCCAAAGAAGATTATTTCAGGCGTGGAACTGCACTGGTTATGCATTCTGAAAAATTGGCTACAAGAGTGCGCGAGGCTTCCATTTATAGGGCGAGTCTTTTAAATAAGAAAAAAGATTTTCTCGGTCAATTAAATAGCATTAACCAAGATGTTTGGAATTTTGAAGAGCGAAAAATTCAAATAGTTGCCGATTATGATAAAAAAATTGCAGAAATTGAAAAACAAAAAGCAAAAGCGATGGATTTATTGCTCAGTCAAAAAAATGATCAAATTAGGCTACAAAGAGAGCTTGCATTCCGCTTGGACAATATTGATAAGGAAATAAATTTCTATCGTATTGAAAACCAGGAGCTGCTTTTTGATCGTTGGCATATGGACCATGACTTAGGCTATCCAGTTTATGAAAAACCTGAAGTCATCAGACCTCGTCGCGTAAGTGGAGAGAGCACCATAGATTAAAATCTAGAGTGCTCACAAAACTTAGTGTCTTCTGTAATTAGTGTAAATATCTTCTAAAATCTCTTCATTATAAAGAAAATTTGGCGCGTGCTCTAAATACAATTTTAAATCGTAAGATGGAGCTAAGCCCAACCATTCTTTGATTAAAGAAATGCTTTTTTGCTGCTGAATCCATTTGAAGATACAAGCTTGGCGAAGTGATTTTGGAGTTAGGACAATAATTAATTTATTACGGTAGTCTTCAAATATAATTTCAATTCCTCTTGCTGATAAACCACCAGAAATAATTCTATAAGGATTGGCGTAAAAGAGAAGATTGTCGAAGCTAATTTGTGACTTAAGTTTCATCTCTTCCAAGATGACTATGTATTCAGCATAAATTTTTTCGAATATTTTTGGTAATGCAACAGTGTAAGCATCTCTTTTTGGATGACGTATTAGAACACGAGGTTCGTCTCCATTGCTAGATATAGTGATATCATTAATAGAGAGATCTGAGAGATCAGAAACCTTTAATCCAGCTCCGAAAATAAGTAAAAAGAGGATTTGGTTTCTTTTGCTTAGTAGGGCTTGAATTCTATCCTGTGAGTGAGATTCTTCAACCATGTAAGTCCAAAGAGTTCTAACATCGATAAAAGGAGTTGGTCTTGGAATGTCTAAAAATTTTGGTGATGTTGGTAATTTTCTTACTGGATTGCTAGTAACTAATCCTTTATTTAAAAGGAAATCAAAGAAGATTCTTAGAGCTTGTACTCTACGTCTTCTCGAATTATCAGAAGTATATTTTTTTTCTAAGTACTGACCGTAGTTTGAAACCAAAGTTTGATCAAAGTTTTTAACTTCAACAGAGGCGTATTCACTGTTGAGGTAATAATTAAAACAGTCTAAATCTGTTTTGTAGTTCTTTAGGGTATTTTGGCTTTTCCCTTGGAGGCGAAGATTAGCATAAAACTCTTGTTCCAAAGCAAATAGCTCTGGGGTGGGAGTAGAGCTTCGGAGTTCAGGGACGGTGGTGATTTCGGCTGTTGTGGTATTCATTTTTTCTTTTTTCTCTCTAAAAATTATGGCCAGGTTAGGTCTTATGACCCTGCCCATCCCTATGTGTGTTGTTGAGAAGACTAATTTCAAAGCTTTAGGTAGCGGATAGTACCTTACTTGGTAAAAATTAACAACTTAAAAAGTCGACCTTGATTAGGTTTGTGGGGAGTGCTAGAAATCTTAATTATAACAATTAAATAACACGAGCCAGCAGTGCAAGAGACGACCTTTCATTCACTATATCAGAGCAATGGCGATGACATTTATGGCAGCGTTTCTTCATGGCTTGATGCACTTTATGGGGAAGCGTCACAAAAAAACATCCTCAAAGGCTTAGACCTAAATAAACTTTCAACTTTTGAATCTATTCGTAAACTGCAGCATGATTTAGGGTATGACTTTAACAATAAGGAGCTTCTGATAAATGCTCTTGTACAATCTACGTTTTGTTACGAGTATAAAGAGATCAATATTACTTCCAATGAAAGATTAGAATTCTTAGGTGATTCAGTAGTTAATTTTATAATGGCCAGTACACTTTATAAACTTTATCCCCAATGTGTTGAAGGCGAACTCTCGAAGCTTCGGGGAGCTTTGGTTAATGAGCACTCCCTGGCAAGATTAGGTGAGACTCTTCTGTTGGGAGAGAATTTACTTTTAGGAAAGGGTGAATTTAGAAATCAAGGATCTAAAAAAGATTCACTATTAGCTAATGCTTTTGAAGCTCTCATTGGAGCTGTTTATATTGATAGTCATTACAGTATCGAAACAGTTGAGAGGGCCATAGCGAAAATTATTAATGCATATGAGAGTAAAACGAAAAAAGATTTCTTCAGCCTCGCTAATTTAGAGTCATTTGATTACAAAACACAATTACAAGAGCTTTCTATGGCGCTTTTTAAAACATTACCCACCTATAAAGCTTTTGAAGAAAAAAATGGTTTGCAAGGATTTTTAGTCGAGTTGTGGATTGGCGATAAGTTATGTGCCCAAGGGCGTGGAGCTTCTAAGAAAAAATTAGAAAAAGAATTAGCACGTGTCGTGCTAGATGAAAAAAGATATCAATAATTGGTATTATTAAGCAAGGAGACGAGAATGTTATTAGAAGATCAGCACCCCCATAACAAGGCGATTATGGTAGCCGTTTTAGGTGCTCCGAACGTTGGCAAAAGTTCATTGATTAATGTCCTCTTGGGAACTGACCTAACAGTTGTGACCAGTAAGCCTCAGACGACAAGAAACAAATTCCACTGCGTTTTAACGGTCGACCGCACTGAAATCGTTATGGTCGACACTCCCGGTTTGCACAAGTCGAATCAAGAATTTAATAAGCGCTTAAATGAGCAGGCCCGCGAGGGGACTGAGGGCGCAGACCTCAATTTATTACTTATTGATATTTCCAGAGAAATCTTGGGACAATTTTCTGAATTCAAAGAAAATATTGCTCAAGAATTAGGACCCACTTGGGTAGTTTTCACAAAATCGGATAAGGTTGAAAACTCTGAAAATCTTCCATTGAAAGAAGTCGTTGAAAAAGCCCGTGAAATCTTGCCGAGTTTAGAGAAGTTTTTTCTCATTTCAAATAAAGAAGGAACGAATATCCATGAATTAACTGGAGCCATTTGTGATAGAGCAGAGCCTGGACCTCATCTTTATCCTAATGGAGACGTTTCAAATAAAAATCAAAGATTTTTTGTAACGGAATATATCCGCGAGCAAGCTTTTGAATTATTAAAAGACGAAGTTCCTTATGAAGTTGCAGTCGTAATCGACGAATACAAAGAAGTTAAAGGTAAAGAAGATCCAGAATCTTTTGAGTCTCATATTTCAGCATCCATTCTGGTCAATCGCCCAAGTCAAAGGGCCATTGTCATTGGTTCGAGCGGATCTATGATTAAAGAAATTGGAATTCGTTCGCGTAAAAAAATTGAAGTCATGACTGGAGGCCCAGTTCATTTAAATCTTCACGTCAAAGTTTCACCGAAATGGTTTAAAAATAACTTTGTTTTAGAAGAAATAGGGCTTCCTCGTGCTCATGATTCTGCTCGTGTCTGGCGAAAAAAATAAGAGATTAATTAAAGGAAGTATTTATGGAAAATAATAATAATTATAAGAGGTCCATGGTTATCTCACTTATCGGGAGACCAAATGTTGGAAAAAGTACAATTTTCAACCGGCTTATGAAGAAAGCTCATAAGTCCATTACATTTGATAAACCTGGTGTAACGAGAGACCGCCATTACGGTATTGCAACATTTTCAGAAGTGGCTCATGTTAAGTCTGTAGAGGCCATTGTTGTTGATACAGGTGGTTTTTATCCAGAGAAAATTGAGGAAAATGTTCCTAAAAAACGCGATCAAATATTAAACAAATTTTTTAATATCATGACTGATCAAGCAAAAACGGCCATTTTGGAAAGTGATCTTATATTGTTCGTTGTTGATTCACGAGAAGGTGTACTTCCTTACGATGAAATGATTGCTGATTATATCAGAAAAGTTAAAAAACCATTTTGGGTTTTAGTTAATAAATACGACACTGAAAAACAAGAGGGCGAAGAATTAGAATTTTATTCATTAGGAATTGGCGAAGAAGAACTATTTAAATTATCCGCTGAGCATGGATTAGGTTTACTTGATTTGAGAACCAGAATTCATCATGAAATCTTAAAATTTGAACAACTACAAAATCAAGCAATCTCTCTTTTGCAAAAAGGTGTTACACCTAGAGAGAAAGTTGTTGCTAGAATTTCTCTTATCGGTGCTCCCAATGCTGGAAAGTCAACTTTGCTCAATCACTTATTGGGTGCTCAAAGAGCGCTCGTTAGCGATATCCCAGGCACAACTGTTGATCCAATTGAAGGATTTTTTGATTTATTTTTTGGTAAACAAGCCAGTGAACTTGATAATGAATTGCATTTTGCTAAAAATGATAATTTATTGTTTCAGCAATATGAAGAATTTCGCGCCAATAATCCCGATCTTTACCAATCTCTTACTTATAGTTATAACTTAGAAGAAGAGGGAACAAACGGATCTCCTATTTATGACGAGGAGGATTTCCTAAGTAGTGAAACTCCGCTTTATAGTGACAGTTACGTAGCCGAAGAAAATGAAAATGAATATGAGACAGATATTGATTTAGAACAAGTCTTCTCCGATGAGGAATTAGCCAAATACGACAATACTGTTTATGAAACATTATTTACTGATGGTGAACATGATATTCTTGACAGTGATGAC